>WHSM01000304.1 GCA_009380105.1 Micromonosporaceae bacterium | reverse complement strand
CGTCCTCACCCTCCGGATATAGGCCACCACGCGACCCTAGAGCGACCGCGCTTAGTGTGTGAAAACCACCCAAGAAGATCCTGTATCCCCAGTTCACAGCCCCTGCGGCCTCAGAACCACGACGCCGTGAGCCAACTCAGGTCTGACACACGCGGTGAGCCAGGCCGCGTACCGGCTGATCCATCCGGGTGTGTGGCAGGCAGACCCAACCGTCATCCACGGAAGGATGTTCGGCGATCCGAGGCTGATCGCACCTCGTCTGGGTCAGGGCTCCTTCAAGGCTGTCGTACTCGATGCCTACCACCGCACGTGCGCCATCACGAACACCCGGATTCGCCCCGTTCTCGAGGCTGCTCACATCCGTCCGGTTGCCAGCGGTGGGGAACACCGAGTCGACAACGGTCTGTTGCTCCGTTCGGACGTCCACACGCTCTTCGACAACGGTTACCTCGGCGTCGACCGCAGGTATCGACTGCGCGTCAGCCCGAAACTGCGGACCGAGTTCGGCAATGGAGAGTCGTTCTACGCGCTCGCAGGGGAATCAATCGCGCTCCCAGAGCGTCGCGCCGACCGCCCGAGTCGAGAGTTCCTCGAGTGGCACAACGACACCGTCTTCCGGAACCGTTAACTGGTCGGAGGCCCACCCTCAGGTCCTCGAAGCCGGGCGCCGATGTCAACAGCGGCGTGGGTGGTCAGTGGCTGTACTCGGCGGTGAGCACCGCGCGCGCCAAGGTGTGGAAGGTCAGGTTGAAGCCCACCACGGCCGGGGAGGCGTCGGAGTCGGGCCCGAGCTTCTCAGAGTCGACGGCGTGCACCGCGAAGAGGTACCGGTGCGCCGGGTCGCCCTTGGGCGGGAACGCCCCGGCGAAGTCCTTGCTGCCGGCGTCGTTGCGCGCGTGCACCGCGCCCGCGGGCAGGCTGGCCATGTCGCCGCTGGCGGCGCCGCGAGGCAACTCGGTGACGTCGGCGGGGATGTCGAAGAGCACCCAGTGCCAGAACCCGCTGCCGGTCGGCGCGTCCGGGTCGTAGCAGGTGATCGCGAAGCTCCTGGTCTCGGCCGGGAACCCGGACCAGCGCAGCTGCGGCGAGAGGTTCTCGCCGGAGAATCCGCCCTGGTTGTAGACGTGGGCGTTGGCCAGATGCTGCCCCTCCGCGATGTCGTCGCTCTCCACCGTGAAGGCGGGGATCTCGGGCAGGTAGTCGTACGGCGAACTGGGCCGTGAGCGCAACGTCATGGCGTCCTCCTGAAGAGCCGGGACCGGCGTCGAGTTCTCCAACACGGCACCGTAGTACCCCGTTCGCCGTCGCGCAGCCACACCCGCCGAGTCCGGAGAATCTTCGAGTTTTGGGGTACGCCAGATCGGACGGTCTGTCGTAGACTGCCACCTGTTGATCGTTACTCGATCGACACCCGACAAGCCGTATCCGTACCGCATGGTATTGATGACGTGCTCGGCCTGGGGAGCTGAGCACCCTTGTGCTTTACCCCCCGCCCCCAAAAAGTGGCGTCGGGGGGCCGACTGGACTCCCCGTACCCGGGTCGGCCCCCCGGCGTCACCCCTGGCGGGGCCTCTGGGATTCGCGCCGATACCCCTCGCCGCCAATTGGTGATGGGGTGTACGCATGGCCGACCGAGATGTCTCCAGCGGCAAGGCGCCGGACGGGACCTGGCGTCGGGCGTTGAGAGCGCCAGCCAGGGCGATGTCGCGGATGCTGCCGCACAACGGGCCGCGGGAAGCGCCGGTGACGTCCCCGGGGAGCGAGTCCAGCTCGGTCGTCGACTGCGCGCTCTACATCGATGGCACGCGCCAGCCCGGCCAATCTAGCTACGCCGACGCGTACGAACAGGCGACCCGCCACGACAACGCCTTTGTCTGGATCGGGCTCCGCGAGCCCGGCCCTGAGGAGTTTTCGCACATCGCGGCCACCTTCGACCTGCACGAGCTGGCGGTCGAGGACGCGGTCAAGGCGTCGCAGCGCCCCAAGGTGGAGCGGTACGACGCGATGACCTTCGTTGTGATCCGCACCGCCCGGTACGTGGCGCATGCCGAGCTGACGGAGGCCACCGAGGTGGTGGAGACCGGCAACGTCATGTTCTTCGTTGGCGGGAAGTTCGTGATCACCGTCCGGCACGGCGACGCCGTGAACCTGAGGCCGGTGCGAGCCGACCTGGAGGCGAAGCAGGAGCTGCTGCGGCAGGGCCCGTGGGCGGTGTTCCACGCGGTCAGCGACCGGGTCGTCGACATCTTCCTCGACGTGGTCTCGGAGATGGAACAGGACATCGACGACGTCGAGGAGATCGTGTTCAGTCGGCACGGCGGCGCCGACGTGCGCCGGATCTACCAACTGAAGCGCGAGCTGGTGGAGTTCAAGCGGGCGGTGTTTCCGCTGCAACGGCCGCTGTCCGCTCTGGTGGAAGGGCGCGTGCCGGGCGTGCCCCAGGAGGTGCGCCGCTACATCCGGGACATCGCCGACCACCTGTCACGCGTGCTGGAGCAGGCGGCCGCGTTCGACGACTTGATCAACTCGATCCTGCAGGCTCGGCTGGCGCAGATGAGCGTCGAGCAGAACAACGACATGCGCAAGATCGCCGCGTGGGCGGCCATCGTGGCAGTGCAGACCACGATCGCGGGCGTGTACGGCATGAACTTCCGGCACATGCCGGAGCTGGGTTGGACGTACGGCTACCCGCTGGTCGTCGGCGTCATGGTGGTCACGGCGGTGGTGCTCTACCGTGCGTTCCGCCGCTCCGGCTGGCTCTAGCCTTCCGGCTGTTGCCCCCTACCCGCCACGTGCGCCGCCGACGTGTCATCGGGGCCTGAAGGCGTCGCGTCGCCGGCTCCGGAGCCGAAGCTGCCCTCGGCCGGCTGGGCGCCCGGAGTTTCCGCGGACTTCGGCCCCGACGGGCCGGTCGCGGACGGCGTGGGCATCGGGGTCACGGAGGCCGAGTCGTCGCCGTACCCGAACTCCTGCTCTTCCTCCCACTCCGCAGCCCGGCGCCGCCGGATCAACGCGCCGACCGTGCCGATCGCCGCGCCGACGCCGAGCGCGCCCAGCATCCAGCGTCCCCAGTGCCGTTTGCTCAGCTCACCCTCGGCCTTGGCGGTCGCCTTTTCGGCCCGTCGCAGGGCCTTGTCACTGGCCTTGTCGGCCCACCGCCGGCCGTCCTTCGCGGCGGCTTTCGCCTGCTTGCGCGCCTTGCGCGACATCTTGCGAGCGGACTCCGCGCGCTCGGCGGCGGCGTCCATGGCCCGTTCCACTCGTGGGCCGATCGTGGTCTGCGCCCGGGTCCGGGCGTTCTCCACCGCGGGCGCGAGGCGCTCCGCTGCCTGCTCGGCGGCCAACGCCGCCGCTGACCGAAGGTGGTTGACGCCTTCGGACAGCTCATCGGTGATATGCCGGCTCTCTTCTTTCTCCTTGGTACGTCGAAGCACAGCTGCCACCTCCCGTGGTCACATCTCATCCTGCTCCTTCCCTGATCCGCGTACTGCCAAAACCCGAGCGATCCCGCGTGGCAGGATTGACGGGCTCATCCGGATTCGGACTAGGAGGACCATTGGCTGACGAGCTGTACGCGACGCTGCATACCACCGCAGGCCCCATCAGACTGCGGCTGCTGGAGAACCACGCGCCCAAGACGGTGAGGAACTTCGTGGGGCTGGCGGACGGCAGCCAGTCGTGGACCGACCCTCGGACCGGTCAGCCGGGCCAGGGCCCGCTGTACAACGACACAGTGTTCCACCGGGTCATCGCGGGCTTCATGATCCAGGGCGGCGACCCGCAGGGCGACGGCACCGGCGGTCCGGGGTACCGGTTCGACGACGAGATCCACCCGGAGTTGCAGTTCGACCGGCCGTACCTGCTCGCGATGGCGAACGCCGGGATTCAGATGGGGAAGGGCACGAACGGCAGCCAGTTCTTCATCACGGTCACGCCGACGCCGCACCTGAACCGCAAGCACACCATCTTCGGCGAAGTGGTCGACGAGGACTCCAAAGCCATCGTGAACGGGATCGCCAGCGCCAAGACCGGCGCGATGGACCGGCCGGCCGAGGACGTGGTGATTCAGCGCGTGGAGATCACGCGCCAGCCGGCATAGGGTGGTACGACCGCGCCGCCGCCCGGCCGTCCTCTGACGCTCCGGGCGCGGGCGCGGGCCCGTTCGAGTGGCTAGGGCGCGGTGCGCGCGGCGGAGGACAGATGAAAGACGAGCAGCAGATCGGCGCGCCGGTGTGCTACCGCCACCCGAGTCGCGAGACGTACGTCCGCTGCACCCGCTGCGACCGGCCGATCTGCCCGGACTGCATGCACGAGGCGTCGGTCGGCTTCCACTGCCCGGAGTGCGTCGCCGAGGCACGGCGCACGGTGCGGGCGCCGCGCACGGCGTTCGGCGGCAGCCAGGCCGGCCGGCACGGGTACGTGACGTACACGTTGATCGGCGTGAACGTGCTGGTCGCGTTGATGACGGTGGTGGCGAGCGGCGCGGCCGGGTTCAGCGGCGGCGGGCTCTTCGGCAACTTCTCGCCCCTGCACAAGGCCGGCGCGGTGGTCGGGCTGGGCCTCCTGGACGGCCAGCTCGCCGGGGTCGCCGTGGGGGAGTACTGGCGGCTGTTCACCGCCATGTTCCTGCACTTCGGTCTGCTGCACCTGGGTGTCAACATGTGGGCGCTGTGGATTCTCGGCCGGCATCTGGAGCAGTTGCTCGGGCCGGCGCGGTTCCTCGCGCTCTATCTGGTGTCGGGGATCGGCGGCAACGTCGCGGTGTACTGGCTGACCGCGCCGAACACGTTCAGCGTCGGCGCCTCCACCGCCGTCTTCGGGCTGTTCGCCGCGATCGTGGTCGTGAACCGCAAGCTCGGCCTGAGCAGCTCCGGGATCATCGGGCTGATCGTGATCAACATGGCGTTGAGCTTCCTCGTCGCTTTCATCAGTTGGCAGGGGCACCTCGGTGGACTGGTGACCGGCGGCCTGGTGGCGTTGGGGCTGGCGTACGCGCCCCGGCAGCAGCGCACCCCGGTGCAGGTGGCCGCGGTGGTGGCGGTGGTGGTGCTGCTGGTGGTGTTGACATTCACGCGCACCGACATGCTGGTCGGCGAGGCGGTCACCGGAGCGCTCGCCCGCTAGCCCATGATCGTGGCGTCGCTCAGACCCTCATGAGGGCTAGCGCTCAGCGGCCGGTGCGGAGTGTGCGCAGCGCGTCGGCGACCTGTTCCACAGGAGCGCCGAGCTCAGCGGAGCTGAACAGGTGCACGGACGAGCCGGCGTCGATTTCGAGCAGTTCCGAGCGCAGACCCAGCCGCTGCCGGGCGTCGATCCGGATCCGCTCGACCTGGCTCCAGGGGATCCGCCGGAGCGCGGCGTACCCGCTCACCACCGTCAGGCCCGTTCCGTCGGCGGCGAGCCGCACCGGCGCCAGCAGGTCCCGGAGCGCGTACGCACCGATCGCGGCAGCGGCGATCGCGCAGATCAGCAGGCCCTCGGGGTTCCGGGCCAGCAGCAACGCCGCCGCCACGAAGATCAGCGCGCCGACGAGTTTCATGGCGACGAGGCCGCGCGGCACCCGCCATCTGAGCTCTGCGGGGGG
>WHSM01000285.1 GCA_009380105.1 Micromonosporaceae bacterium | reverse complement strand
CAGCCCTCCCCCCATACCGGCGGGCGATCCGTCCTGGCTCCGCAATTCCCCGAGATTGATGGACAAGTCGAAACGAGCCGCCAGCGATTCGTCCGCTGCCATCGGCTCGACGTTCAGGCCCGGCAGTTCCCGCGAGCGGCCGACCTGCGGAACGTTCTGCAGCACCAGCATGATCTGGAACAGCGGATGCCGAGCCAACGACCGCTCCGGGCTCAGCTCATCCACCAAGCGCTCGAACGGCACATCCTGATGCGCGTACGCACCCAGGTCCGCCTCGCGTACCCGGGCAATCAGCTCCGCAAAAGTGGGGTCACCACCCACGTCGGCACGCAACACCAACGTATTCACGAAGAAGCCGACCAGGTCCTCCAACGCCGCATCGCCACGACCCGCAGCGGTGGTGCCCATCGGGATGTCCGTACCAGCGCCGAGCCGGTTCAGCAGCGCGGCCATTGCCGCCTGCACCACCATGAACAACGTCGCCGAGCCCTGCTGCGCCGCTTTGACGAGCCCGGCGTGAGTACGCGCGCCGAGCCGGAACTCGACGGAGCCCGCCCGGAATGTGGGCAGCCGCGGACGGTCCCGGTCGGTCGGCAGCGACAGCTCTCCCGGCAGATCGGCCAGGGTCGCCCGCCAGTACGCCAACTGCGCGCTGATCAGGCTGTCCGGGTCGTCGGGGTCGCCGAGGGTCTCCCGCTGCCAGAGCGCGTAGTCGGCGTACTGCACCGGCAACGGCGACCATCCGGGAGCCGCACCTTGGCGCCGGGCCGCGTACGCCACCTGCAGATCCCGGGTGAGGAGTCCCATCGACCAGCCGTCAACCGCGATGTGGTGCGCCACCAGCACCAGTACGTGTTCAGAATCCGAACGCCGCAACAAATGGACACGCCATGGCAGGTCGACCCCCAAATCAAACCGACCGGAAACCACCTCATCCAGGACACCGGGCAGGTCGCCCTCCGCAACGTCCCGGACAACCAATGACGGCCGCCCCGAGTCCCCCACCAGCACACACTGTGCCGGAATGCCATTGCTGTCGGAATAAGCCGTCCGCAACACCTCGTGCCGCCCGGCTACATCGCCCACGGCCGCTTGCAACGCGGCGACATCCAACTCGCCGGTCAACCGCAGCGCCAACGGCACGTTGTAACCCGCCCCGGCGCCGGCCTCCTCCAACTGGTTCAAGAACCACATCCGCTGCTGCCCGTACGACAACGGAACAACCTCGGGCCGCTGCCGCGTGACCAACCCCGTACGCGCCCCGCCGCGACCACCGTCGACCAAACGCGCCAACCCCGCCACGGAGGGCGCGGTGAACAGTCCACGGATGGTGATCTCGACGTCCAGTACCGCCCGGATACGGGCGATCAGCCGCATCGCGAGCAGGGAGTCGCCGCCGAGGGTGAAGAAGGAGTCCTCCGCGCCAACTGTTTGCAGGCCGAGTATTTCGGCGAACAGGCCACACAGGACTTCTTCGGCCGGGGTGGCCGGGCCACGACTCACCGACCCGAACCCGGGCGCGGGCAACGCCTTGTGGTCCAGTTTCCCGTTCACGGTCACCGGCAGCCGGTCGAGCACCACGATCGCGGCGGGCGCCATGTAATCCGGCAGCACCGCCGCCACGTGCGCGGTCAATGCGGCGACGTCGACTTCGGCGCCGTCGGCGGGCACCACGTAGCCGACGAGGCGCTTCGCACCTGGCTGGTCTTCCCGGGCGACCACCGCGGCCTGACCCACCGCCTCGTGCACCGCCAGCACCGCTTCAACCTCACCCGGCTCGACCCGGAACCCCCGGATCTTCACCTGATCGTCCGCCCGACCGACGAAACCCAACTCGCCACCGGACGTCCACTTGGCCAGGTCACCGGTCCGGTACATGCGATCACTGGAACCGAACGGACACGCCACGAACCGCTCCGCGGTCAACCTGGCACGACCCGCATAACCCCGCGCCAAACCCGACCCAGCCAGATACAACTCACCCGTCACACCAGGCGGCGCCGGACGCAAAAGGCCGTCCAACACATACGCCCGCATGTTGTCCATCGGCCGCCCGATCGGCACCGACGCCGGCACCACATCCCCAGCCCTGAACGTAAGCTGAGTAGCGAACGCGGTGGTTTCCGTCGGCCCATAAGTGGTCCGTACCGTCAAATCCGGATATGCGTCCAGCAGGGTCTTGATCGCTGCCGCCGAGACCACGTCACCACCAGTGGAAACCTCACGCACACCCGCGAAAATCTCCGGCGACTCCTCCGCCAACACCCGGAACAGGCCCGCCGTCGCGTGCACATTCGTCACACAGTGCGCGGCGATGATCCGACCCCGCTCCGCCGCGTCGATATCACCGGCGGGTGCCAGCACGACACTTCCGCCCTGGGTAAGCGGCACCCACATCTCATACGTTGACGCGTCGAACGCGTGATTGGCCTGCACCAACACCCGCTCCACCACATCAGAACGCCAACAGCGGTCGGACACGAAATCAACCACATTCCGGTGCGTCACCGCCACACCCTTCGGCTCCCCCGTCGAACCGGACGTGTACATCACATACGCCAAACTGTCCCGCGCCACCCGCACCACCGGGGCAGAACGACGCCCGCGCTTGGGGAACTCCGGCACCCGCACCGTGTCGAACCCCTCCACCGGACAGTCAGCCAGAACCAGCGACACACCCGCCTCAGCGAGCATCGCGCGCAGCCGTGCCGTGGGCTGGTCCCGGTCCAACGGCACGTACGCCGCCCCCGCCTTCCACACCCCCAACAACACCGCGACCAGCTCCGGCGACCGGTCCAACACCACACCAACCCGGTCCTCCGGACGGACCCCCCGAGAGACCAACCAGGACGCAACACGGTCAGCGCGCACACCCAACTGGCGGTACGTCCACTCGACGTCACCACCCACCACGGCGACCGCCTTCGGAGTCCGCGCCACCTGCGCCGCGAACAACTCCGGAACCGTCCCCGCCGCAGTCGACTGCGCAGTGTCGTTCCACCCCTCCAGAACCAACCGCCGCTCGGCGGCGTCGAGCACCGCGACCTGGCCAATCCGCACCTCGGGATCAGCCGCCATCTGCTCCAGCACCCGCACCAGGCGATCCGCCAGTGCCCGTACCGACGACTCGTCCAACATATCCGGCCGGTAGTCGAAACCCAGATCTATTTCGTCGCCGGGGACCACGCCCAGCACCAGCGGGTAGTGCGCGGCGTCGTCACTGCCCACACCGGTGATCCGCATCCCGCCTGATTCGAGCAGCCCTCCGCCCTTGGGCCGGGGGTAGTTCTGGTAGACCAGCAAAGTGTCGAACGTCGCGCCCACGCCGGCGAGACGCTGAACTTCGGCCAGCCCGAGGTGCTGGTGGGGAAACAGCTCGGCCTGCTGAGCCTGCAGGTCGCTCAAGAGCTCGGCAATGCTGCGGTGCGGCTTCAGCCGTACCCGAACGGGCAGGGTGTTGATGAACAGACCGAGCATGCGCTCCACACCCGGCAGCTCCGCGGGACGGCCGGCGACGGTGGCGCCGAACACCACGTCGTCACGCCCAGTAACCACGCCGAGCGCAATCGCCCAGGCGGCCTGGATCGCGGTGTTGAGCGTCAGCCCCAGGTCGCGGGCAGTCTCCTGCAACGCCGCCGAGAGCCGCGCGGCCACTCGAACGCTGACCCGCATGGGTCGTACCGGAGCCGTGTCGGCCTCGACCGGACAGATCAACGTCGCCGCGTCGACCCCGGACAGGACGTCGCGCCACGCGTCTCGGGCAGCGTTCTTGTCCTGACGGGCAAGCCACTTGAGGTACTCCCGGTACGGCGTCACCGGCGGCAGACCGCTGGGGTCGGCGTCAGCGGCGTACAGGTCAGCCAGCTCACCGAACAAGATCGGCAGCGACCAGCCGTCCAGCAGGATGTGATGCAGCGTCACGATCAGCCGGTACTGCGAGCCGTTCAGCTTGATCAGCAGCAGCCGCAGCAGCGGCGGTACGGACACGTCGAACCGGCGCTTGAGCTCCTCCTCCTGGAGCCGCGCCGCCTCGGCTTCGGCGTCGGCCGTCGGCTGCCCGGACAGGTCGACCTCACGCCACGGCAGGTCGACGCCCTGCGCCACCACCTGGACAAGTCGATCCATCCCTTCCGGCTGCTGGAAGCACGCGCGGAGGCTGGCGTGCCGCTGCAGCAACGCCGCCCACGAAGCCCGTAGAACGTCGACGTCCAGCGGCGCGGCGAGACCCATCACGCGCTGCTCCACGTAGACGTCGGGGGCGTCCTCGTCGTACTGGGCGTGGAACAGCAGGCCCTCCTGCAGTGGGGACAAGGGCCACACATCTTCGATTCGCACCTGACTCACCACATTCAGTCCTTTTCCTCGGAGAGCTTGCTCTGCAGCGCGTGGAGCTGATCTTGGTCAAGGGAAACGAGCGGGGATTCCGTGTCGTCGGGCACCGCGTCCGCGGCGCTCGCGGCGATGCCGCTCAACATCGCAACCCACCCTTCGGCCAGCGCCGATACCGCGGCCTGGTCGAGCACGCCGGCGGGCGTGGTCAGACTGAGGGTGAGCTCGGGCCCGCCCGGCAGGTCACGGACCAACCCCTCGGCATGGAGTACGTGGGAGACCGGGGTGTCGGCATCCCCCGTGCCGGCCAGCACGTTGTCACCGACCGGCTGCCAGGCGCTTCCCGACGCCGGCCCGCCGGGCGACTCCTCGGCTGACCCCGCGGTGAATCGGCCGAGGTAGTTGAAGCCGATCTGCGCGGACGGCAGCTCGGCCATCGCCTCGGCGGTGTCCGGGTTGAGATACCGCAGCAACCCGTACCCGAGACCGTCACCCGGAACCGCGCGCATCTGCTCCCTGACTCGCCCGACCACCGCGCGCGTGGCGGCGCCACCGGCCCGGATCTCCGCGTACTCCGAGGTCCCCGGGTCAATGCGAACAGGCTGGGAGTTGGTGAACCATCCGACGGTACGGGTGAGGTCCATGTCCGGGCTCAGCGGAACCCGGCCGTGGCCCTCCACGTTCACCACCACACCACCAGCGAGATTGCGGCGCCTCCGGCGCCGCCACTCGCCGACGGCGGCCACCAACCCGGCCAGCAGCACCTCGTCGACACCGGCGTCCAACGCCGCGGGCACGCTGGTCAGCAACTCCTGCGCAGTGGCGACCGGCGTCGTGAGGGATGCGTGATGCAAACCGTTCGCCGGGGTGTCGACGGTGGGGTCGAGCGGACGTTTCCCGAGTCGCGATTCCGGACCGTCGAGCAACCGCGTCCACACCGGCAGTTCGGCGAGACGCTCCGCGCTGACCGCCTGCTCGGCCAACGTGCCTGCCCAGCGGCGGAACGACGTCCCCGGCTCCAGGTCACCACCCTCGTGGGCGGTGACGAGGTCCGGCAGCAGGATCCGCCAGGAGACGCCGTCGACAACCAGGTGGTGGGCCACCAGCAGCAACCGTCCCGGCAGGTCCGGGCCGGCGTCAAACCACACCGCCTGAAGCATCACCCCGGCGGCCGGGTCGAGCCGCTCGGCCGCCTGCCGCGCCGCCTCCCCCAGGTCCACCCCATCGGCGCCGTCCACCCGGGTCACGCAGTCCGCGGCTGAAGCAGCTTCTCCCTTCGCGGGTACGACCAGGTGGCCGTCAGCTAGCCGCGCCCGGAGCATGTCGTGGTGGTCCAGCAACGCCTGTGTCGCGGCCACCAGGCGGGAGTACTCCAACCCGACCGGGGTCTCGATCAGCATCGACTGCGACACCGCACCGGAGAGTGCCGCGGCACCCGCCTTCTCGGCCAGTTCGAGCATCACGGGCGTCAGCGGAACCGTCCCCACCGGTACGTCCGGCTCGTGGGTCACCGGAGAATCGTCCTCCGTGACCGACACCCCCGCCTTTGCCAGGGCGGCCGGGGTCTTGTGTTCGAACACCTGCCGTGCGGTGATCGTCAAGCCCGCCTGACGTGCCCGGGACACCAGCAGCATCGACATGATCGAGTCGCCGCCGAGGGTGAAGAACGAATCTTCGGCGCCGACCGTG
>WHSM01000149.1 GCA_009380105.1 Micromonosporaceae bacterium | reverse complement strand
GCTCACAGGTACGTCACCTCGTACAACTGGTTGATCTCGCCTCGGTGCGGCAGGGATTCCGACGCCCCCGCCCGCTGCGCGGCCACCGCGCCCGCCGCGCACGCCCAGCGCAGCGCCTCCGCGGTCGGGCGGCGCTCGGCCCACGCCACGGCGAGGGCACCGCCGAACGCGTCCCCGGCGGCAGTGGTGTCGACGGCGGTGATCACCGGCGCCGGCGCCTCGAGCCGCACCCCGTCGCGGTCGGCGTATCGGGCGCCCTTGGCACCCAGGGTCAGCACCACCCGTGGCGCCTGCGCCAGCAGTGTCTCCAGCGCTCCGGCGGCGCCGGCCGTGCCGGCCAGCGTGGCCGCCTCCACCTCGTTCACCACCAGCAGGTCGACGCCGGCGAGCAGGTCGGCCGGCAGCGGCTGCGCCGGGGCGGCGTTGAGCACAGTGAAGGTCCCGGCATCCCGCGCCGCCCGCAGCGCCGCGCTCACCGCGGTCAGTGGCACCTCCAGTTGAATGAGCAGCACGTCCGCAGCCGCGATCGCGGCCCGGTCGGCGTCGGTGAGATCCGTGACCGATGCGTTCGCACCGGGGACCACCACGATGGTGTTCTCGCCCTGGTCGTCGACCGCGATCAACGCGACCCCCGACGATCCGGGCACGCTCCGGATTCCGGCCACGTCCACACCGGACTGCTCCAACGCGCCCCGCAGCGCCGGCCCGTACCCGTCGGATCCCACCGCCCCGATGAAGCCGCAACGGGCGCCGGCGCGCGCGGCCGCGGCAGCCTGGTTGGCGCCCTTGCCGCCCGGGATCGTGGCGAAGTCCCGACCCAGCACCGTCTCACCGGGCTTCGGGAGCGTCGGCGTCGTCGCGACGAGATCCATGTTCGCGCTGCCGACCACGACCACGCGGGCCCTCCGCGCCTCCCGCGCCGCACGGGCCTCACCCGCCGCACGGCCAGCGTCGTTGGACTCAGCCATCACGGGCCTCCTACCAGTGTCAACGTTCGGGGGATCCAGGTCACTCTCACTGCCCGCCCTCCGCCAGGTTGCCGAACCGCTCCGCCCGAGAGCCTGCCACCGCCGCTGGTCGGCCTGGAAGACCTCCCGCGCCACCGACGCGAGCGCGTCCCATACGCCGCGTTGATCGAAATGCGTACGAACTATCCCAGTTCCGGCGGACGCCTCACCACTGGTCACTACAACGCCGTGACGGCACCGTGACGAGGCAGATGAAACGCTGACGCCGCGCGCACGCGGCCCAGCGTGGCCTGCGCCTATGTGATTCTGCCGGGAGGGGGACGCGGCAATGCGACTGGCGAGTCTGGCACGGACGGAAGGGGGACCTGTGACGGCACGGCTTCCCTGCTCACCCCGCTCCGGGCGGGCCGATCGACGCAGCGGCGAGGGTCGGCCAGTGGTGGACAGCTTCGGCGCGCCGCTGACGAACCGCGGCGGCCGGCCGGCGCCGGCGCCCGTCTCAGCGCCCCCTGTTCCGGCGCCGCCCGGCTCGCCACTGCCCGGCTCGGCGTCTACTGGAGACGGGTGATGACGACCACCGGCGACGATCCACAGGCCGACGTGCGCCCGGCGCAGTCCGCCACCGCCCACCTCACGCCGGCCGCCCTCGCCCCGGCCGCCCTCACCGCGGCGATGCCGGCCGGCGTCGGCGGGCTGGCCGGGCTGCGCGCCGCGCCGGTCTGGTCGGACCAGATGGTCGCGGCGGCCGGGATCACGGCGCACGACGCGCCGTTTGTCACCGTCGGCGGCGGCCTCGCCTCGTTCGCCTTGGTCAACTTCCTGCGTGTGTGCGGGGCGCCGACAGACGAGATCCGCGTGGTGAGCCCGCAGCGGCGGCCGTACGAGAACCTGCACGACCTGATGCGCCGGTCGCAGATCCTCGACCAGGAGCCGCTGCGCTCGGAATCGATGGCGCGGGTGGACAACATCTGGGGCTTCCCCGGCTACGCGATGGGCGACGCGGTACGGCGGCGCAGCCCGGGGCCGATGCTGCGGGTCCTCGCCGAGCCGCTGGCAGCCGAGTACTTCAACCCCAGTCCGGACCAGGTCTTCGGCGGCGTGGACCGCGAGGCGGCCCGGATCGGCTGGGACTCGATGGTGCTGCCGGCCCGCGCGCAACTGCTGCGACGACGCGAGGAGGGCGGCTACTTCTGCCTGGTGTGCCCCGTCGACGGCTCGGCCCCGGTCGCGCTGCGCAGCCAGTACGCCCACCTCGGCACCGGTTACCCGGGGGTGCGGTACGTCCCGGAGGTCAGCCGGTACCGAATCGAGCATCGCGAGTACTTCAATGTCGTCAACGCGTACGAGCCGCACGAGCACGTGTATCAGGTGCTGCGGCGACGCCCGGGCAGCGTGGTGGTGCGGGGCGCCGGAATCACCGCTTCCCGGGTGCTGCAGCGCCTGTTCGACGACCGCCGGGCCTTCGGGCAGGACGTGACGGTGACGCACCTGTTCCGCACGTACGCGGACAGGGCGCAGGGACCATCGACGTTCCGCCGGCCCGGTGGCGACGGCTGGAACTACCAGCCGTTCAGCTTTCCCAAGGCGGCCGGGTCCGGTCAGCTACGGCGCCGGCTGTTCTCCATGAACGCCGAGCAGCGCGCCGCCTTCATCGGCGCCATGGACGCCGCCACCACGGCCAAGCGGCGGATGTGGCAGCGCCAGCTCACGCGGGCCCGAGAGGTGGGGGCGTACCGGGCGCTCAAGGGCGAGATCCGCGCGATGTCTCCGGCCCCGGACGGGAAGGTCGACCTGACGGTCGACGCGGACGCCCTGCCGGCCGGCGCCACGCTGCAGGCCGACTTCGTGATCGACTGCACCGGCCTGACGCCTACGCTGCGAGACAGCCCGCTGCTGGCCGATCTGTTGGAGACCGGCGGCGCGCGGTTGAACCCGCTGGGCGGCCTGGACGTGGGGGCGCACTTCGACGTGCGCGGCGGGCAGCAGGAATCGGGCCAGCTCTACGCGTCCGGCGTGATAGCGCGCGGCGGATACCTGGCGCCGGTGGACTCCTTCTGGGGCTTCACCCACGCGGCGCTGCTGATCTGCGACGACCTGGCGCGTCGCGGGTTTTGCGGGCGGCTGGGGCTCGCCCGCTCGGTGACCAGCTGGTTCAAGTGGCTTATGAATGAGGCGCCATGACTCCCACCCTGATCGGCCGTCTTCAAACGCGCGTCTTCCTGGCCATCACGGTAGGAGTGGTGTGGACCGCGATCATCTCGCTCGCCCTTCCCCGACCCGCCGGCATGCCGGTCGGCGACGTGTACCGGATGACCTTCCAGATCCTCGCCGTGATGACCGTCCTCGGCCTGGCCTGGGAACTGGCGTACCACCTGCTCCAACAACTGCGTTGGGACAAGGACTGGCCGTCGCTGGTCGTCCTGCTCACCGTCGTCAACGAGGCCGTGCCTCTGTGGTACGTCACGCACTGGCTGGGCGTGATCCCCGGCGCCGCCGGGCTGTCCTCGCCATTCCTGGCGCCGTTCGCCATCCACCTCGGCTCCACCTGGCTCGTGATGTGGCTGTTCATGCAGGGGCCGCTGCGGGTGCTGCACATCCGGTGGCGCTTCGAGGGCGGCACGGTGTGGAACCTGGCGCCGGGTCGCTGGCGGAGACGATCGACGCACGGTGACGGATCGGCCCCTCCGGCGGCCGTCGCCGGTCCGGCCGCGAGCTTCACCGCGCGGCCGGACCGGACCGACCTGGTCGAGGGCGTCGACTGCCCGCACGGCCACTTCACCAACACCGGGACCCGGTACTGCCTGGTGTGCGGCTCGGCGCTGGCCCCGCTCCCGGACACCACGCTCGGCGAGCGACCTCCGCTGGGAATTCTGGTGCTGCCCGACGGCGCCACCCAGGTGCTGGACGGCGACCTGCGTGTGGTGACGTACGAGGACTCCGGCCCCTTGGTGTTCGTGCCGTGGGGAAGCCGCCCGGATCAGCCGTCGGCAGCCGAGATCAAGCTGGTCGACTGGAAGCCGGTCATCGCCAGTCAGGTGTGGCTGATCTCGGCCACGCATCCCGACGGCGGCACGGTGCAAGCCGCGCGCAACGTGCCGATGCCGCTCACGCCGGGAACCGAGTTCGTCCTGGGTGGGCGCAGGATCCGATACGAGAGCCCGTACCAGCCGGTCGCTGCCACGGCGCTGCCTGCCGGGAAGCTCGGCGCGGCCCGGCGAGCCATGGCCCTGGCAAGCCGGGGCCAGCGCCGCACGGTCGCGGCCGCCCTGGTGGCGGCCATGCTGGCGGGCCTGTTCGCCCTCGGAATCTTGGCCGGTCTGGACCCTGGCGACACCCGCGACCCCATCGGGGTGCCCGGCATTCCCGTCAGTCCCGGCAGCACATCGCACGACCCGACTCCGACAGGCGGGCACACGTCGGCCGAACCGTCCGACTCGGCGGCGCCCACCACCGGCACGCCAGGACTGCTGCCGCCGCCGGTGGCGAACCCACCGCTGTCACCGCGCCCGCCACGCCACACGGCGCCCTCGCGCCCACCCGATTCGTCTCCACGATCGCCGAAACCGACCCCGCCGGAGCCCTCGCCGGAGCCCTCGGACCCGAGCGGGCTGTGCCCGCCCGGTGGCCTCTCGCTGTGCATGCCCTGGCCCTGGTAGCGGATCGGACCATCCGGGCGCCAGTCTGAACCGACGTCGAAGGCACGGCGGCGGCATCATCCGCGATCCCTGGCCCGGTGGCGAGTCGTCGGGGCCCCGCGAAGCCCTGGGCGGTCGATGCGGAACCTGTCGATCGGCCGTGCGGTCTCGCCGCCGGTTACCAGGTTCACCATGATTTCGCCGATGACGGGGGCGAACTTGAATCCGTGCCCGGAGCATGCGGACGCCACGGCGACGCGTGGACATCCGGGAACCAGGTCGAGGACGAAGTCCTCGTCGCGGGTCATCGTGTAACGACAGGTCTCGGTCGTCAGCACCGGGCCAAGCGCCGGCATCCGGCGGCGGGCGTATCCGACGAGGGTTCGTCGCGCCTGCTGGTCGATCTTTCCGGTGAGGTCGTCCGGGTTGATTGCCGAGCCGTTGCGGTCAAGCATCAGCTTGACGCCTTTCCCGGGCGAGAGCTGCGGGAACGCGGAGATCATCGGGGGCCGGCGGGTGCGGTGTTCGATCATGACTGGGAAGCTGCCGACCCCGTGCCCGGCAGAGTCAGGCGCTGCCAGGTGACAGACCTGTTCCCGGGTGACCACCAGCTCGAGTGAGCAGCCCACGGTCGCGAGGAGTTGGCGTGTCCAGGAGCCGGCCGCGATGACGACTGCGCCGGCGTGCACCGAGACCTCGTTCACGTCGAGGACCATTCCGTCGGAGGTCTGGTGAAGGCCCCGGACCCGGGCCTGCTCCTGGATGACCGCGCCGCACGACGCCGCACGCTCGGCCAGCGCGGCGACACAGGCGTCCGCGTCGAGCACCCCGGCGTCGGGCTGGTAGAGGCCAACCATGCTGGGTTCACATCGCAACTGCGGGAATCGGAGGGCGAGATCGGGATCTGAGAAGTGCTGGTGCGGCACACCCCGCTGCCGCATGGTCTCGGCCGTGCCGCGCAGCGACTCCGTACCGGGGGAGCCGATGTCCAGCCCACCTGTCGTACGCAGCAACCGCCGTCCGGATTCCCGTTCCAGCGCCCGCCACCGCGAGTACGCCTCCTGGACTAGATCCACATAGTCGGCAGCGCGGTACGCCAGCCGGATGATCCGGGACGGGCCGTGCGAACTGCCGTGCCCATGGCCGATCCGGAACTGCTCGAGCAGCAAGGTGCGCAGCCCTCGTCGCGCCGCGGCCACCGCGGTCGCGGTCCCGGTGACACCGCCGCCGATCACGACCAGGTCCGGCGGCCGCACGTGCATCGCGCTTCAGTCCGGGTAGCGGCGGCCGTGGACGGCACACGGCTGCTTCTCGATGCGCGTCGCGCCGTGCCATGTGCGGGTGGTCACTGGGCAGTCCTTCCGTTCAGGGGTGGAGCACTCGGTCGAGGAACCGGCGGGTCCGCTCCTGCGATGGCGCCGTGAAGAGGGTCGCTGGCGCGCCGCGTTCGGCGACGATGCCGTGGTCCATGAAGAGCACCTCGTCAGAGACGTCCTTGGCGAACGACATCTCGTGCGTCACCACGAGCATCGTCATGCCCTGCGTCGCGAGGTTTCGCATCACGTCGAGCACATCGGTGACGAGCTCTGGATCGAGCGCACTGGTGACTTCATCGAAGAGCATGACCTCTGGGTTCATCGCCAGGGCACGCGCGATCGCGACCCGCTGCTGCTGACCGCCGGACAGCCGCTCCGGCCGTTCATCCGCCTTGGCGGCGAGCCCGACCTGCTCGAGCAGCTCTCGGGCCCGGCGTTCCGCGTCGGCCCGGGACATGCCACACACCACTCGCAGCGGGAGCGCCACGTTCTGCAGCGCGGTGCGGTGCGGGAAGAGGTTGAAGTGCTGGAACACCATGCCGACCCGGCGACGCACCTGGTCCAGGGCGGCGCCGCGGAGCCGGGTGATGGGCTTCTCGTCGAGGAAGATCTCGCCGTCGTCGATCGCCTCCAACCGGTTGACGCAGCGCAGCAGGGTGCTCTTGCCGGAACCGCTCGGGCCGATGACTGACACCACCGCACCGGCCCGTACGCTCACGTCGACACCACGGAGCACATGCAGCTCACCGAACCGCTTGTGCAGCCCGGAGATCCGCAACTTGGCCGCACCGGAGCCGTCGCTGCTCACGCAAGACCTCCGCTCAACCGCTGGCGGCCGTTGTTGAGGCGCCGGTCCACGATCCGGGCGAGCGGCATGGTGATGAGCAGGAACATCACCGCGCCCAGCGTCAGAGCCGAGCTGTTGAACGTCTCGCCCTGCACCTCACGCCCGGCGCGCACCACCTCCACCACACCGATGACCTGCACCAGCGAGGTGTCCTTCATCAGCGCGATGAAATCGTTGAGCAAAGGCGGCACGACGGTGCGGACCGCCTGCGGCAGCACCACGTGCCGCAGCGCGCTGGACTGACTCATGCCCAGCGAGCGCGCCGCCTCCGTCTGGCCCCTCGGGACCGCCTCGATCCCGGCCCGGTACACCTCCGCCAGGTACGCCCCGTATGTGATCGTCAGCGACGCGACCCCGAACCAGTACACGTCCGGCCTGCCGAATAGGTGAGGAGCCCGAATCCACGCCGGCAGGAAGCTGATGAACGGCAGGCTGCCGGAGATCAGCAGCACCACGAGCAGCAGCGGGATGCCCCGGAACACGTCGATGTAGCCGATCGCCATGACCCGCAGCGGCAGCAGCGCTCTGCTTCGGGTCGTCCGTGCGAGCGCGAGGACCAGCCCCCAGATCAGGGAGAACGCGCCGGCGATCAGAGAAAGCTGGACGGTGACCCAGAAGCCGAGCAGCACCTTGTCGAAGTTGTCCCGGATCACCGTGAGGTCGAAGTACTGCGCCAGGAAGACGTCCATCGGGGCTCGCGCTCAGCCCTTGCGCCCGGAAAGCAGCTTGTCCGGCGGCGCGGTCTTGAACCACTTGCGGTAGATCCGGTCGAAGGCGCCGTCGCGCTTCATCTCGAGCAGGATCTGGTTGATCCGATGACGCAACTCGGAGCCGCGCGGGAACACCAGGCCGTACTGCTCACCGGTGGGGATCGTGGCGGCCACCTTGAGCGTCTCGTAGCTGCGCTCGGCGTACTTCGAGGACGGGAAGTCGTTGATCACCGCGTCCACCTGGCTTGCGGCGAGCGCCTTGAACGCGTCGTCGACCACGTCGTACGTGCGAATGTCGGAGGAGGTCAGGTGCTTCTTCACCCACAGCTCACCGGTGCCGCCGATCTGCACTCCGACTCGCTTGCCGGCCAGATCCTTCACATCGGTGATCGACGAACCGCGCTGGACCATGACCGACTGATCGGCGTTGAAGTACGGCAGCGAGAAGTCGACCACCTTCTTCCGTTTCTCGGTGATCGACACCGACGAAGCGACCATGTCGAACCGGTCCTGTGCCAGGTCCCGGAAGATCGTGTCGAATGGCGTCTTGCGGATCACGACCTTCACGTCGAGACGCTTGCCAATCTCGTGCAGCAGGTCCATGTCCATGCCGTCGTAGCGGGGCGGTTCACCGAACTCGAACGGCACGTACGGGATGTCCGAGCCAACCACCAGCGTGCCCGGCTTGGCGGTCAGTGACTCAGCCTAGCTGGCCGGATCGGCTGAACTGCAGCCGGTTACCGCCATCGCGAGGGCCAGCAACACCGCGCTGTGTCGTACCCGAAGATTAGTCATGGGGACTCCTGTACTGATACAGTAAAGGAACTGTACTGAACAGATATACCATCGAGACCGACGCGGGGCAATGAGTCGGGTAGTGCGACCGGTGGCAACGACGAAGTGGGCGAGTGAGTGGCTGACTGGCGGGACGTGATCACCGGCGGCGGCAAGGACGAGTTGGCGCGCAGCGTGGAGCGGGCGATCAGTTCCGGCGTGCTGTCGCCCGGAGAGCGGCTGCCGTCCGTGCGGACCTTGGCCCGGCGCCTGGGCATCAGCCCCACCACGGTGGCGGCGGCGGTGGCCGAACTGCGCCGCCGGGGCATGATCGTGACCAGTGAACGGCGCACCAGCGTGGTCGCCTCCGCACCGCCGCTCATCCTGAGCGCCGGCCGCTCGGTGGCTGTGGCCTCCACAGTGGCCAACTTGACGCACGGCGGACCCGACCAGGAGCTGCTTCCGGCGCTGGAGCCTGCCCTGCGCGCCGTCGCGGCCGAGAACCGCGAGCCGAAGCTGTACGGGCAGCCGATGATCGATCCGCAGTTGCGGGAGCTCGCCGTCGCACAGTTGGCAGAGCTCGGGCTCTCGCTCTCGTGCGACCAGGTGGGTGTCACCAGCGGCGCGCTCGACTTGGTGGAGCGTGCGTTGCTGGCCACCTGCCGGCCGGGCGACCGGGTCGTGGTCGAGGACCCCGGGTATCCGGACCTGTTCGACCTGCTCCGCGCGAACGGGCTGCAGGCGGTTCCGGTCGCCGTCGACGACGAAGGCCTGCGCCCCGCCGGACTGCGTTCCGTGCTGGATGACGGCGCCACCGCGCTCGTCCACACCCCATCGGCCCAGAACCCGTACGGGTCCTTCTTGTCTGAGCGGCGCGCTGCCGAGCTGGCCGCGGTGCTCGCCGGCTGGCCGGACGTGGTGGTGATCGAAGACCACCACCTTTCGATGGTCGAACCCCCGCGGGCGAGCCTGGCGGGCAGGGTGGCGCGGTGGGCCGTGGCGAGGTCGGTCGCCAAATCTCTCGGCCCGGACCTGCGCCTGGCGGTCGTGGCCGCGGAGCCACACCTGTTCTCCCGAGTGCTGGGTCGCCACGCGCTGGGTCCGGGCTGGGTGTCACACCTGCTCCAGCGCACCGTGGTGCAGCTACTGCGTGATCCAGCCACGCCGGGCCGGCTCGAGCACGCCCGGCAGACGTACGCTGCCCGACGCGACGCCCTGCTCGAGGAACTGCGACGGCGAGGTGTCGTCTGTCATGGGGCGACAGGCCTCAACGTATGGATACCGGTCGCCGACGAGGGCGGCGCCACCCTCGCCCTGGCGCACCGCGGATGGGCGGTCAGCGCAGGGGGTGTGTTCCGCCATGCCTCTCCACCCGCGCTGCGGGTCACGACCTCGACGCTGTCGGTGCGCGACGCGCCCCGGCTCGCCGAGGACATGGCACAGATCCTGCGAACCCGGCCATCCCGCAGCGGCTGAGCACCAGATCCAGGGAGACAACCTGGTCTCCTTCCCGCAGGACGCCCAACATCTGCGTGATCTGCTGCGCGAGATCGTCACCATCGCCCGCGCCAAGTGCCCGAACCTCCGCCTG
>WHSM01000583.1 GCA_009380105.1 Micromonosporaceae bacterium | reverse complement strand
TTCGGTGTCGCCGATCAGCATCGTGTCCACCTCGCCGAACGGATAGCCGTACTTCCGGCCGCCTTCGCCTGGGCCGCAGGCGCCAACCGGCTCCGCACCACGTCATCCGACCCATACCCGCCCACCTCAAGATCCAGCAGCAACACCAACCCGCCCAGCAGGCGAAGCTTCGCCCGCTGGGCGGGGTCGGCCTGGAACCCGGCGACAGTCTTGACGTGGGTTTTGAACTCGCGCACCGCACAGTTGCGCCCATGCGGGTCAGCCAGCGGGTCACGCCCGTCCAAGTCGAGCGCTACGGTGTCTGGCCACCGGCCCGCGACCGCAAGAAAGCCGCCGGCAAGAAGCACAACGCCGAGATCATCTGCCCGGCCCCACCCCGCGTCGACGTCCTCCACGCCATGCTCCGCAACCACCCCCCACCAGGACCGGTCACCCGCACTCGCCGCTTGACGAAACCCATAGGGACACCCCCACACACCCATCTCTGTATACGCGTGAGGCCGGGGGAGGAAATGCAAAAACGGCAGCCGGACGCAGGCGGCCACGGCCTCACGGCTACGACCGCCACGCCTGGGTGACCGCCGCCGAGCAGCCCGCAGCGACCCGGTTGCCGGCTCACTCGCCAGTCGCCCGTCCAGGTCCTCGGCGTGCACCCGGTACGTTCGCTCGCCGGGGATCCGCCCCGGGATCCGCGTCTTGCCCGTGAAGTCGGTCTCCGGGGTGAGGACCGGGCCGCGTGCCAATCGGGAACGCTGGAAGTACGGGCTGTCGCTGACCGCCACCCACATCCGGGAGGGCCGGTCGGCGCGGGCCCAGACGATCGCCGAGTCGGCGGTGACGTCGCCGCTCTGCACGCCGTGGGTGAGGACCGGGCGGCCGCGTGCCGCCAGCGCCGGGCCCCGACGCCGGTGCCGATGAGCGCGGTGCTCGCGGCGAGGCCGGTGCCGCCGAGCAGGCCGGCACGGATCAGGTCACGGCGGTGAACCTGGGTCATCGACGCTCTCCTATCGCGCGGAAGACCAGCCCAGGGCTGCGCTGCCGCCGTGACGGCCCCAGCGAATCCGCCGCCTCGCGGACGTCAACTCTCGATTGCCGGGACGGCGCCTTTCACCCCGGCTTCACCCCGGGTTCTCGCCGCGGGGTCGCCGCTGTGCGCAAGTTCTGCGATGTTGAGCCCTGGATTACGAACAGGAGGATGCGGATGTTTCGTCGATTCGTGGTGTTGCTCGCCGCAGCGGGCGCGGTGCTCGCGGCGTACCCGGCCGTGGCGTCGGGCCCGGAGGCACGGCCGCTGCCGCGGGCGCACGCACACAACGACTACGAGCACGAACGGCCCCTGCTCGACGCCCTAGACCACGGGTTCACCAGCGTGGAGGCGGACATCTACTTGGTCGGCGACCAACTGCTAGTCGGCCACGACCCGCAAGACCTGCGCCCGGACCGCACCCTGCAGAGCCTCTACCTCGACCCCCTGGCCGAGCGAGTACGCGCCAACCACGGCCACGTCTACCCGGGAAGCGGCCAGCAACTGCAGCTGCTGATCGACATCAAGAACACCGGCGCCGCCAGCTACACCGTGCTGGACCGGGTGTTGCGCGACTACCGCTCCATGCTCACTAGGTACACCGATGGGCACGTGAAGCGCGGCGCGGTCACCGCCGTGATCAGCGGCGACCGGCCCCGCGAGCTGATGGAGTCCCAGTCGGTGCGGTACGCCTTCTACGACGGGCGCCTCAGCGACCTGGGCGGCGACGCGCCGGCCTCGTTCATCCCGCTGATCAGCGACAACTGGACCAGGGTCTTCACCTGGCAGGGCGAAGGCGAGATGCCCACCGCCGAGCGCGCGAAGCTGCGGCAGATCATGCGCACCGCCCACCGCAATGGGCAGCGAGTGCGATTCTGGGCTACCCCGGACACCCCGGGACCGCAGCGCGAGGCGATCTGGCGGGAGCTGCTGGCAGCCGATGTCGACCACATCAACACCGACGACCTCGCCG
>WHSM01000213.1 GCA_009380105.1 Micromonosporaceae bacterium | reverse complement strand
CGCGGCCGCTCCCTCGGGGTCGGCCGCGACCTCCTTCAACTCGATCCCGTCCAACCCCAACCTCTCGATCTGCTCGAGCTCCCACGGCCGGCTCTGTTCCGGCCGCCAGCCGAACAGGAACACCTGCTCCGGCTCGAGCAGACATCCCCTCGCCGTAGACAAGGAGCACGGTGGCGCGCATCTCGGGCGTCAACGTCGCCCGCGCGCCCGCGAGGTCGATGCTCTAGGCCACCACCTCCCCGGGAGTGGTAAGCGAATCAAGGGGAGACTGATGAACAGAGGAGGAGACTTGCCGATTCGAGCCATCATCGTTGACCCTTCGGCTCCTGCGGGTCTGCGCCTCGCCGATATCGGCGAGCCAGAGGCCGCACCCAGCCAGGTACTGATCGATGTCCACCATGTCTCGCTGAACCGCGGGGATCTCAACGATGCCCGATCTGGCCGCGTGCCGCCAGGTGGCTTGCTCGGCTCCGATGTCGCAGGTGTGGTCGTCGAGCCGGCTGTCGATGGCAGGGGTCCGACGGTGGGCACGCGCGTGGTCGCCTTGGCGCAGGGAGCCTTCGCCGAGCGGGTCGCGGTCGATGTCGGTTCCTTGGCCGAGGTGCCTCAGGGGGTTGGTTTGGCCGAGATGGCAGCGGTGCCGGTGGCCGGACTCGCGGCATTGCGAGCGCTGCGCGCCGTCGGCTCGGTGTTGGGTAGGCGGGTGCTGGTCACGGGCGCATCCGGCGGGGTGGGTCGGTTGGCCGTCCAGCTTGCGGCCCGTGCCGGCGCCCGCGTGATCGCCTCCGTCGGATCGGTCGCGCGGGGCGAGGGTCTGGCCGAGGCCGGCGCGACCTAGATAGTGGTTGATCTGAAGGGAGCCGACGGGCCGGTCGCTGCGGTGCTGGATACCGTCGGCGGCCAGCAGATGGTTGCGGCGTGGCACCTGCTCGCGCCCGGAGGCAGCCTGATAAGCGTCGGCCGGGCCTCGGGCGAGGCGGCCGTCTTTCCCCCGTACTGCGAATCGGGCCGGCCAAGTCGCTGACCTCGTTCCTTAATCAGGGCGACGCGGCGGAGGATCTCTCCACTCTGGTGCAACTTGTCGCCGAGGGCGACCTCGCCGTTGAGATTGGGTGGCCGGGGAGGTGGGAGCGAGTGGCCGAGGCAGTCGAGGCACTGCGCGAACGGCGGGTGAACGGCAAGGCGGTGCTCGACGTGAAGCCAGAGCGCGCGTGATCTCACGACGGTGCTCGACGGGCGCGGCAAAAGATCTCTTTAGGCCCCTCGAGCGAGGTCGAGATGCGTCTCGAGCTCGCGCCGCGCTTCGACTGCGGGCTTCGGTCCCCAAGCTCAAGCTGCCCTCCGAGCGAGGGGAATCTTCTACGGCGGAGCGGACGCGCTTCGCTTTCATGGCCCAGTGCCGCTCGCTCAGACCGGCAGAGGCACCTGCACGCGGCGTTCTCGGTCTCAGGAGGTGAGGAGCTCACCTTCTGTCTAGGTTGTTGTTACCGCGCACAAGGCGGTCTTCGAAGAACTCGAAGACACGCTGTCTTTCTGGCGCGGTGGACGGCGCGGTGACCTATGCATGATCTTGGCCAACAGAGGCCCATACCAGGACCTCGTATTGGGGAGCGCGCTCGTGCTTAAGGGCTTTCATCAACTCCTCTACCGAGGCGATCATCGCGACACCCACCGAGCCACGTGTAGCGATAGTCCCCGTTGCGCACGCCGCCGATCTCCTCGGGCAGCGACGTTAGGGATGCCGCCTTCGGCCCGTGGCCCCGACACCATCACGGTACGCTCACCTCTCATCGGAAAGTTCCTTGTGTCGTCGATCCGCTGTGATGTTGCGAGCGGCGTGGCGCCGCTGGGTCGCGTCGTCGAGCCCCCAGGACACGATCCGCCGGGGATGGATGCGGATGCGTGGCTCGGGACCGTCGATCGCCTCGGCAGGGCCGCGGACCTCGACTCCTCGCGGCTGCCATGGCGGCAACACATCGTCGATGACTATCGCCGCCCGCCCCGTGCGGGCCACGTCGCGGAACTTCTTGGTAGTCGTCATGTTCCGGCCGCCGACCTCGATCACCTCGGCGCGGGCGTCGAGGGCCCACCCGACCGGGGTGACGTGCGGGACCCCGTCCGGGCCCACCGTGGCGAGACGGCCGAGGAGCCGTGCGCCCCGCAGGTAGCCGAGCTCGGCGTCGGTGAAGACGCTCACGCCGCCTCCCCGTAACTCGTGGAGCCCCCGCCTGGCGCCGGTGCCCCAGATGGAGCCGAGGTCGTCCGGTGGAGCAGGGGGATCAAGACGGCGCCCACCACGACGTGAAGGAGCGCGAGCGAGGCGCGGTTGGCCCCGCTGATCCCGGTCCCGGACATGGGCCCACCCAGCGACGCGACGAGCGCCGGTACTGCGGCAGCCGTCCACAGCCCGCGCGCCCGCGTGGTCAGGCGCTCCAGGACCGCGAGCAGGCCCCAGCCCCCGAGCGACGCCAGCCCGCTGGTCAGGACGACGGGGCCGAGGCCGATGTCGAAGCCTTCGGCGGACCCATCGAAGGACGGCGCGCGCAGATCGACGCCCGCCACCTTCTCGATTAG
The DNA here is from genome assembly GCA_009380105.1 of Micromonosporaceae bacterium. GTDB lineage: Bacteria > Actinomycetota > Actinomycetes > Mycobacteriales > Micromonosporaceae > WHSM01. The sequence goes on along the minus strand of WHSM01000213.1, from coordinate 5,085 downwards.
AGCCCACGTGACGACGGCCGCTGCCACCGCCGCCCCCAGGGCTGCGAGCCGCTGCTGCCCCCTGTGAATCGCCTCTGGCCTCGGAAGGCGCCCCGGGGCCCGGTGCTCTCTCGTGATCATGGCCTTCACCTCCTGCTCGGGATGTATGCGCAAGCATATAGTAGTATGCATGCAAATGCAAGTAGTTTCGGGTAAGATGCCGCTATGGCACAGGCGAGACGTCGCACACGCCCCGAGCCGGCCTCCTCGGAGGCCGGCGTGATGCGTCGCCCCGACGGGCTGAAGTACCTGTCGCCGGTTCGAGCGAAGGCGTTCCTCGGACTGGTGCGCGCCGGCGACTCCCTCGCCCGGGAGCTGAACGCGGAGCTCGAGCTCGATCACGGGATCAGCCTCCGCGCCTTCGAGGTGCTGCTGTTCCTGGCGGTATTCGCCCCGGAAGGCCACCTGCGCATGGCGGAGCTGACCGAGCGGGCACCCCTCAGTCAGAGCCGCGTGTCACGGCTGGTCGCTGAGCTCGAAACCCGGGGCCTCCTCGAGCGATCCTCGGCCGAGGTAGACGGACGCGGGGTCAAAGTCTCGATCACCCCCAAGGGCATCGAGAAGTTCAAGGCCGCGCAGGAGACGCACCTCGCCGGGCTAAGGAGGCTGCTCTTCTCACACCTCAGTCGGGCGGAGATAGATCAGCTCGCGTCCATCACCGAGAAGATCATCGACGCCTGCGAGGGGTAAGTGACCGAACAACACCTCTTCGGGCCTTTATGGGTGGGAGGCGAAAGCGCTCCGGCCACAGTCGGCGGTTGAAACCGCCCGGGGAGCAGAGGTACAGGGCGATAGATCGGGTCAGCACTATTTCCGACGCTTTGGTCGCTTACGTCCGATGGGCCGCATCCCGTACGGATAATCGCGAACAAACGATGTGTTCATTCTGTTCTCCTCTTCATTGAGCTCTTCTTTTGAGCATGGTCCAAATCTGCGCGATCACATGTACTCCTTCTTGCGAAGTTGCGGGACAAGGTCGACCTTGAGCGTCAGCGGATCTCACGAAGCTGCCTTGATGATTCGGAGATCCCGCTCCGCCCCATCGCCGAGCACTCCAAGTGCTTCTTGGTAGCCCGGACTTTCGTAGGCCGCGACAGCTTGCTCGACACTGTCGAACTCGATCACGACGGTGCGCTCCTAACTCCACTTTCGTAAGACTTTGCCGGCTGACCGCGAGCGAGGAAGCGGCCCCCCGACTCCCGCATGACGGGACCGGCCAGCTTGACGTACTCGGCGAGCCTCTCTGGATCGCTGACCGAACGGAACGTATTGATCCAGTACGCCTTCGGCGTTCCCTGACCTTGATCGTGGTTGCGGAGCTCCTCGGGCTTCGCGAAGCGGTGGAAGTGGGGGCCGCCCCCGGCCCGGCGGATCGCGCCGAACAGCCCGGCAGCGTCCTCGAGCGCCCGGGCATGCTCGAGCCCGCCGACGGAGACCGGATCGAAGCCGGCGTCGCGGCTCAGCTGCTCGGCCATCTGACGCGCGCCGTCCTCGGCAGCGTAGAGGTTGCTCGGCCGCACCCGCTGCTCGCCTATCCGGTCGTAGAGCGCGGAGTGTTGGAGGTTGAACGCCTTGGCGACCGGCCCGCCGACGATCGCTTTCACCTCATGCGCGAGCGACCCGTACTCCTCGTTGCGGCCGGCGAACGCGTTCGTCGCGTCGATCGCGATCCTGCTCTTGAGCCCGCGCACCCTGCTCAGTGCGTTTGCGATCGCACCCGACGGCACCGCTACGAGAACCACGTCGGCGTCCGACGCGTCGCCGCCGTCGCGGCCCACCGCTGTAACCGTGTGCCCCGCCCGTTCCCAGAGGCGGGCGAGCGCGCCGCCCACGTTACCCCTACCGATGACTGTGATATCCATGGCCTCCTCCCATCGCGGTCAAGTCTTCGGTCCCGTTTTCTCCCTCCTACGACCGTCAGGCCCCCCTTTCGGGAGGCGTGCTTCGGCCGATTTGAGCCGCTCCGGTATGCAGGCGGAAACGCTGTCCCCTTCGAGAGAACGCGTTCTGCACTGCTTACGTCTCCCGCAGTGGATGGCCTCGGAGCCAGGTGACGACCTCTTCGGCATGCTCGTCAGGAGGGAAGACCGGATACCAGACGTGCTCGATGCGGCCGGTGCGAACGAGGAACGTCAACCGCTTGATGAGGGTCTGCCCAGCGACCTCGAACGTTGGCAGCTGCAGCGTCCTGGTCAGCTCGAGGGTGGCGTCCGACAGCAGCGGGAATGGCAGGTGGAGCCGTTGGACGGCGTCCTGCTGATAGGCGGTGTCTTGAGTCGACACCCCATACACCTCCGCCCCGAGGGCGGTCAGCTCGGCGTGGTGGTCGCGAAAGGAACAGGCCTCGGGGGTGCAGCCCCTGGCCCCCGGGATCAGGTCCCAGTCTTCGCTGAGGGGAGGCTCGCCCGGACGGCTGGTGCGCGGATAACAGTAGACGACCGTCCGTGACGCCTTAAAGTCTGTGAAGTGAACGAGCCCGCCATCGGTCGACGGCAGCGCGACCTCGGGGACCGGCTGCCCGACCAGGCGGTCGGCGGCGCCGTCATCCACCGGCACCGGGAGATCGGGGGGGAGGGTGAAGAAATCGTCTCCTGTCATCAGTCGGCTCCCATCGACAGGGTCGGCTCTTTCGCTATCTAGCCAAACCGTCGTTCGGCCGTACCTGTTCCCGGCCTAGGGCGTCCCACCGCCGCTGGGCTCGTCAGACCATCCGTCCGATCTCTTCCTCCTCGACCGTGCGTTCTCGCTGCCGAGATGGCGGCGAAACCACGTCACCTCAGCGTCCACGCGTTCGGCTCCTGAGAGACGAAGAAGTGGACCTGGTCGCAGAAGTCCGGGCTGACGCGCAGAAGCATCGAGGCGACCGCGCCTGGGTGACAGCTCTTCGACCCCCTTCGAGGTGACGGTGAGCGCGATCGTCTCCCCTGTCGCCGAACACGTCGAGGTGACCGCGTCGCCGCTCCGATCAGTCCGGGCAGGAAGAGGGCGTCCAGGGCGCACCAACCGTGGACCTGCCTGCTGTCCACCTGGAGGCGGCGTCTCGGCCAGGCCGACGATCGGGAATGCATACGGTCAAAGTGGAGGTTGACGGTACGGACTCATGATGCGCGCACGGAAGGCTCACGGTGGGGCGGCGCTAGAAAAGTAGGGGACACCATGGCAGACCACGACCATCCGAAGGGAATCGTCCTTACCGGGATCAAGCCCTCGGGGATGCCCCATCTCGGCAACTACCTCGGCATGATCCGTCCGGCGATCGCGCTCTCCGAGGATTACCGCGCCTTCTACTTCATCGCCGATCTGCACGCACTCACCACCGTCACCGATCCTGATCTCCTTAGCCGCTTGTCCTACGAGGCTGCCGCCACCTTCATCGCCCTGGGTCTCGATCCCTCGAAGGCCATCCTCTACCGGCAATCCGATCTGCCCGAGGTGGCGGAGCTTTCGTGGATCCTTTCCTGCGTGGCACCCAAGGGCCTGCTCAACCGGGCCCATGCTTACAAGGCGGCAACCGACGGGAACCGTGCATCGGGAAGGGACCCCGACCACGGCATCAGCGCCGGGCTGTTCAACTATCCCGTCCTCATGGCCGCCGACATACTTCTGCTTCATACTGACGTGGTTCCCGTAGGGCTCGATCAGAAGCAGCACCTGGAGATCGCCAGAGACCTGGCCGAGTCATTCAACTCCGCCTTCGGACCGATTCTGAAGGTGCCCCAACCCGTCATCGCTCCCGACGTCGCAACGGTGCCGGGGATCGACGGGCGCAAGATGAGCAAGAGCTACGACAACGTCATCCCGCTATTCGGAGACACTGACGTCATTCGCAAGAACGTCATGCGCATAGTCACCGACTCCCGAAGTCCAGACGAGCCCAAAGACCCGGACGCCTACTGGAACAACGTCACCCACGACGTCACCTACCGCTACGGCTTCGACGAGGCCGCGGGCAACTTCCAGACCAACAACTACGGCCGCGGCGGCACCGCCGGCGACTACGTGCGCGCCCAGGCGGCCTCCGGCGGCGGCACCAACAACGCCGTCTTCTCGACCCCGGTCGAGACGCCGGCGTCAGGGGGCGCGCCGAGGATGATCAATTTACTGTGGCCCGGCGCCCAGTTCGGCCGGCCCAATGAAGTCGTCGTCGACGGGGTGGGAACCTTCGGGGCGCAGTTCGCGCGCTTCTCGCCGGCGCCCACGGTCGCGGGGCTGCCCGGCCAGCGCATCGTCTACGCGTCCACCGGCTGCGACGCCGGGCTCTATCCCGATCCCCTGCCCGCGTCCAACTGGGCCGTGATCGTGGACGGGGGAACCGCCGCATGCTCGTATCTGCAGCGGGTCCAGGTCGCCGAGGCGCTCGGCGCCAATGCCGTGATCGTGGCCCACAACACCACCGCGGCGCCGCCGATCCTGTCGTCTCCCCTGGTCGGCACGCCGGCCGGCATCCCCGCGGTCGGCATCAGCCAGGCCGACGGCAACGCCATCAAGGCTGCGGTCGCCGCCGGACCCACGACGGCAAACGTGCGCAAGGCCCCGGACCACCCGGGAATCCGCGACGGCGATCTCGAGAACGGCATCATCATCCACGAATACGGCCACGGCATCTCCAACCACCTCACCGGCGGCCCGACCGTCAACTGCCTCACCGGCAACGAGCAGGCGGGCGAGGGCTGGAGCGACCACCTCGCCATCACGATGCTGCTCGACCCCGCGCTCGACGACCCCGAGGGGCCGCGCGGCACGGCGCGGTACGCGCTCTTCCAGGACGGCCGCCAGGGCACCAGCATCCGGCCGCGCCCCTACTCCCGCAACATGGCAATCCAGCCGTTCACCTACGACTCGATCAAGACCGGAGGCTGGCTCGAGGGAGCTCGCTGGCGCTCCCGCACGGGCTCGGCCACGGCTGGGCCGCGGTGTTGTGGGACCTGACCTGGGATCTCGTCGACAAGCACGGCTTCAACCCCGACCTCTACGGCGACTGGGACACGGGCGGCAACAACCGCGCCCTGCAGTACGTCATCGACGGGCTCAAGTTCCAGGGCTGCG
>WHSM01000482.1 GCA_009380105.1 Micromonosporaceae bacterium | reverse complement strand
TGCTTGGTCTCCTCGTCCACCTCGTAAAACTCACACAACCGGCCGATGTCGCCGTGCGGGCGGATCCGCACGCCGGGCTGACCGGCCTCCAGTCGCCACATGGTCGACGGGGCGCGCTCGATGAACTCGGCCGCCTCCTCGACCGTGATGTCGGCCGCTTCGCGCAAATCGGTGATGAGCCGGCCGAGGCGTCGGCGCGCGGCCATCGCGCCGGAGCCGTCCGGACCGTTGGTCGTCTGCTGGCGTCGAGTCCACCTGCGGGGCATCGAGTTTCCTCCTCGTCGTTGCATTTTAGCCGATCCAAAGGACTTGCCAAACAGGTAAACACACACAGGGTTCTGATAGCAAATCCTGAAGCAGTAGGCTTCCTTGAAGGATTGCAAAAGACCTCCTGGGGTGGTTGACTACGGGGCGTGTCGCCTTCGGCGCCCCGCTGGCGCTGCCGGACCTGAGGGCATCAGCGGGGGCCGGGCGACCGTGTCGACCCGCTCGCGCCTGGACCGGTACCGATCCCCCAGGCGCGAGCCGCGGCAACGACACGGGACGTCGTGGGGCCGTCGCCGTTGTGTGCGGCTTCTGCCCCACGCACTCCCGGCTTCACCGACCGAACCAGCCCGGCGCCCGCCGGGGAGCCTGTGGAAGGGAGACCGGTGACCGGCAACCTCGCAGACCACTTGTTCCTGGTGTGTCACGACGAGCGCACCGGCCGCCTCCTGGCGCCCGACGACGTGCTGGGCGCCGGGCTCGGGGCCGCGCTGCTGGGTGAGTTGCTGTTCCCGCCGGAGCGGCTGAGGTTGGCCGACGACGGCGCGATCTCGCCCGTGGCGCATCAAGGTCCGCCGCCGGCTGACCCGTTGGGGCACCGGGTGTGGAATCTGGTACGGCGGGAACACCGCCCGCGTGACGTCGGCGCGTGGATCGACATCCTCGCCGCCGACGCCCGGGACCAGGTCGGGGCCCGGCTGGTCGACCTGGCGGTGGTCGAGCGCGTGGTCGACCGGCGGACGTTCCGCTCGTCCCGGGTGGCGTACCCGGCGATCTCGCCGGACTGGGTCGCGTACGCGACCAGTGTGCGGCTGCACGGCGCGCTGCATATGCGGCCGATGAACACCTGGGACGCCCTGCTGGCCGCCCTGGCGCACGGGGTCGGCCTACTCCAGCGGGTCGCCTCCGGCTGCGAAGCGCCGCATCCGCGGTTCGGCGACCTCGCCGCCGTGCTGCCGCCACCGCTGCAAACCCTGTTGCGGCACGCCTGGACGGCGATCGCGAAACCCGCGCTCAGCCTCCGCTGAGCCGACGACCCACCCGAGGAGTTGCCCGATGAGCGCTGGCCACCCGACCGTGATGATCACCCGCTCTGCCCGCGACGGCGAACGGATCTCGTTGTCGTACGCGCTGGCGGCGGCCTTCCTGGAGACGCCGCTGGCCCGGTGGCTGATCCCGGACCGCGACGCCCGCCGCGCCCGCCTGCCGCGATACGCCGAGATCTGGATCGACCACGGCCTGGCCCACGGCGTCGTGGAGGTGGCCGAGACCGCCGAGGGAGCGTTGGCCGGATTGGCGATCTGGCAGCCCGAGCCCGGACCCGAGCCCAAGCGCTACCAGCAGCGGCTCGCCGAGGCGGTCGGGCACGAGCACCTGCCCCGCTTCGACAGCCTCGACACGGCCCTGCGCCTCGGGCGTCCCCGGCAGCCGCACCTCTACCTCGCCTGCTGCGCTGTGCCTCCCGCCTACCAGAGCCAGGGTTACGGCGCCGCGCTGATCCGGCGCCGCCACACCGACATCGACGGGTCGAAGACCCCCGCGCACCTCGTGGCCGCCTCCGCCGAGGCGCGCCGGTTCTTCCTCCGATACGGGTACGGCGACCACGGCGACCCGATTGCACTCCCCGAAGGACCGCGCCTGTTCCCGATGACGCGGCACCCCGCTGCCGAACTCCCCGCGTGACGTTGGCGCCGACCAACTCGGGACTGTGCACGGATTCACCTATGCAATACCAAGCCTCAGATGCGGGCGCCACCTTTGCGGTTTGCGACAGCGCGGCAGGTCGGCCCGCCGTGGCGGACTTGGGCACAAGGGACCTTCGCGATAGTCTGATGTGGACTTGGGCATACTGACTGAAAGTGCCCTCCACGACAGCGGACCAGGACCCTGGTCAATCCGATGGTCCCAGATCAGGGGCGCTTTCACGTTCCCGCCCGCCACCACGCCCACAGTTGCCGAAAGGCGGAGGCATGCTCCGTCTATCGATCTGTGCGTATCGTCGGCACGCGAGAGGTGGATCATGACCCAATCGACCCCGCGCACGACCCGGACAGCGCCTGTCCGGATGTTCGGATTCCTGTGCGCCATCGCGCTGGCCGCTGTCACAGCAATGGCGTGGACCGCTCCCACGCCGGTGCCTGATGTCGACCAGCGCCTAGTCGCGACGACTTACGGCTCATCGCGGTTCGCCGTCAACATCGACCCGAACAACGAGGCGGCCTGGCAGCACTCACCACCGCAGCGGCTCGCCGACGAAGGATTCAAGGGCGTCCGGTTTGTTTCGCGCCAGTCGATCCAGCCGCGGATCGACGCGCTGAAGGGGGCCGGCCTCAGCGTCATGGCGATCATCACCAGCGAGTCAGGCGGCTACGTGCCGTGGAACGCCGACTTCCTCCAGATCGGCAACGAGATGGACCACGGCAACACGTACATGCCTCCGTCCGCGTACGCCGACATGTGGGTCTTGTACCGCAACACCTACCCGCAGTTCGCGGGCGGTTTCGTGATGGGCGGCCTGGCCTCGGGCGGGCAGAACGCCGTCAACTACGCCGCCGCCGTGTTCACCGCGATCGGTGATCGCGCGCCCCTGCCCGACATCATCGCCATCCACCCGTACGCCAAGACCACAGCGCAGGCCGCCGGCGACTTCGACGCGATGTGGAATCGTTTCGGCCGTCCGGTGATCGCCACCGAGTGGCACAACGAGGACGACACCTGGAACTTCCAGTGCATGCTCGCCGGCCGGTCAAGCGTCTGGAACTCGGTCTTCGCCTACACCGACGCGATGGTCCCGGG
>WHSM01000105.1 GCA_009380105.1 Micromonosporaceae bacterium | reverse complement strand
TTCTAGTTTGAATCATGGCTGTCAACATCGCGGACCTCTTCGAGCACGCCGTCGATCTGATGCCGGAGCGCGTCGCCGTGGCCTGCGGCGAGCGCGAGGCCACCTACGCGCAGCTTGAGGAGCGCGCCAACAAACTCGCTCATCACCTGGCACAACACGGGGTCCAGGCGGGGTCGCACGTGGGCGTGTGCGCCCGCAACTCGATCGAGTTCGTCGAGACGATGATCGCGGTGTTCAAGCTACGCGCCGTGGTGATCAACGTGAACTACCGGTACGTCGAGAACGAGTTGCGATATCTCTTCGAGAACTCCGACCTCGTCGCGCTGGTGCATGACCGTCAGCACGCCGACCGGGTCGCCACGATCCGCCCCGACGTGCCGAAGCTCAAGCACGTCGTGGTGATCGACGACGGCGCCGCCCAGGCCGGCACGCCAACCGACGACGTCGACTTCGAGACGGCGATCGCCGGGACCGAGAGTGCCAGAGACTTCGGCGAGCGCAGCCCCGACGACCTCTACATCCTCTACACCGGCGGCACCACCGGCTATCCGAAGGGCGTGATGTGGCGCCACGAGGACATCTGGCGGGTGCTCGGAGGCGGCGTCGACTTCATGACCGGCGAGCCGCTGCCGGACGAGTTCGCGCAGGCGCAGAAGGGCAAGCAGTTCGGCCCGCTGGTACGCCTCTGCGCCGCGCCCCTGATCCACGGCAACGCGCAGTGGGCGGCGCTGGCGGCGCTGTTCGCCGGGGACAAGGTGGTGTTCGTGCCGCAGTTCGACCCGCACGACGTGTGGCGTGCGGTCGAGAAGCACCAGGTGAACGTGCTGGTCATCGTGGGCGACGCGATGGCTCGGCCGCTGATCGAGGCGTACCAGGAAGAGGGTTACACAGTCGAGAAGCTCTACGCGGTCTCCTCCAGCGCCGCGCTGTTCTCGCCGAGCTTGAAGGAGCAGTATCTCGCGACGTTCCCGAACACCCTGCTCACCGACGCGATCGGCTCGTCGGAGACCGGGTTCGCCGGGATCGGGATCATCACCAAGGACACCGAGCAGACCAGCGCCGGCCCGCGCGTGAAGCCGGGGCCGAAGACGATCGTCATCGACGAGCACGACCGGCCGATCGAGCCGGGTTCCGGGCAGGTCGGGCGGCTGGCGCGCGGCGGTCACGTCCCGCTGGGTTACTACAAGGACGAGGAGAAGACCAAGCGTTTGTACGCCGAAGTCGCCGGCGAGCGCCACACGGTGCCCGGCGACCTGGCGACCATCGAAGCGGACGGGACGATCATCATGCTCGGCCGGGGCAACACGTGCGTCAACACCGGCGGGGAGAAGGTGTTCCCGGAGGAGGTCGAGGGTGCCCTCAAGGCGCACCCGGACGTGTTCGACGCGCTGGTGATCGGGCTGCCGGACGAGCGGCTCGGCCAGTCGGTGGTGGCCGTGGTGCAGCCGCGGCCCGGCGCCGCGCTGGAGGCGGCCGCGCTCGACGCGCACATGCACAGCCAACTGGCCGGCTACAAGGCGCCGCGCACGATCTGGGTCGCCGACGAGATCGGCCGCACGGTCAGCGGCAAGGCCGACTACCGCTGGGCGAAGGCCTACGCCGAGAACAACGAGCCTCTGGGATGAGCATGCGTACTCGACTCTGCGACCGGCTCGGCATCGAGCACCCGATCGTCGGCTTCACGCCGTCCGAGCATGTGGCGGCGGCGATCAGCCGGGCCGGCGGGCTCGGGGTGCTCGGCTGCGTGCGGTTCAACGACGCCGCCGAGCTCGACGCGGTGCTGACCTGGATGGACGCCAACACCGGGGGCAAGCCGTACGGCGTCGACGTCGTGATGCCGGCGACGGCGCCGACCGAGGGCGTGCCGAAGGATCTGAACGCGCTGATCCCGGACGGGCACCGGCGCTTCGTGGACGACACGCTGCGCAAGCTCGGCGTGCCACCGCTGCCTTCCGACGCCGAGGAGGCCGACGGGGTCCTGGGTTGGCTGCACTCGGTGGCGCGGTCGCACGTGGATGTGGCGTTCCAGCATCCGATCGCGCTGATCGCCAACGCGCTCGGGTCGCCCCCGGCCGACGTGATCGAGCGGGCGCACGATCGCGGCGTGCCGGTGGCGGCGCTCGCCGGCAAGGCCGAGCACGCGCGGCGGCAGGTCGCTGACGGGGTCGACATCGTGGTGGCGCAGGGTCACGAGGCCGGCGGCCACACCGGCGAGATCGCCACGATGGTGCTGGTGCCGGAGATCGCGGACGCGGTGGGCGACGGCGCGCTGGTGCTGGCCGCGGGCGGCATCGGGTCGGGGCGGCAGGTCGCGGCGGGGTTGGCGCTCGGCGCGGCGGGCGCGTGGATGGGGTCGTACTGGCTGGCCACCGAGGAGTATCAACTCACCACGCACCAGCCGGCGCTGCATCGGGCGCTGCTGCGGGCCAGCTCGTCCGACACGGTGCGGACCCGGATCTACACCGGCAAGCCGGCGCGGCTGCTGAAGACGAGGTGGACCGACGCCTGGGCGGAGCCGGACGCGCCGAAGCCGCTGCCGATGCCGCTGCAGAACCTGCTGGTCAGCGAGGCGCACCAGCGCCTGAACCACGCCGACGACCCCGAGGTGCTGTCGATGCCGGTGGGCCAGATCGTGGGCCGCATGAACCAGGTCCGCCCGGTCGCCGAGGCAATGGCAGACCTGCTCCGCGAGGTAGACGAAACCCTGAACCGCCTGGACAAACTCCGCTGAACCCGCTCGCGGCCCCGCACCCGCGGGTGGCGTGGCGGTGGAGCGCGTGGGGTTGGTCAGGTGAGGGCGCGGCGCAATAGTTTGCCGGTTTGGTTGCGGGGGAGTTCTGCTACGTAGACCACGTCGCGGGGGACTTTGTAGCGGGCCAGGTGCTGCCTCACGAATGCATTGAGCTCGTCGGGATGGAGCATGGCTCCTGGCTCCAGCACCACGTACGCCTTGAGCCGCTGCCCGTAATCCCGGTCGGGCACGCCGACCACGGCCGCGTCGTTGACGCCGGGGTGCTCGACGAGGAGGTTCTCGACTTCGCCGGGGTAGACGTTCTCGCCGCCGGAGATGATCATGTCGTCGGCGCGGCCGTCGATGAACAGGAGCCCGCGCTTGTCGAGGTGCCCGACATCCCCGGTGGCCATCAGGCCGCCGATCTCCTCCTTGGTGTCGCCGCTGGTGTAGCCGCCGAACTTCAGGCCGCTGGTGACGTACACCCGACCCCGCTCGTACGGCCGCGTCACCGGCGCCCCGTGCGGGTCGAGGAGCCGCACCCGGCAGCCGACGGGGGACTTGCCGACGGTGCCGGGCGCGCGTCGCCAGTCCCGAGGCGTGGCGATGGTCGCGACGGCGACTTCGGTGGAGCCGTACAGGTTGTAGATGACCGGCCCGAACGCGCGGACAGCGCGGTTGCCGAGCTCTGGCGACAGCGCGGAGCCGGAGGTCAGGATGATCCGCAGTGACGAGGTGTCGTACCGGGAAAGCATGTTCTCGCCGAGGTCGAGGATCCGCAGCAACATCGTCGGCACCAGGACCACGCCGGTGCAGCGGTGCCGCTGGATTCCGGCGAGCACCGCGGTCGGGTCGAATCGCCGGCACAGCACGGTGGTCGACGCGAGCACCAGCGTCATGACGAACTGCGACATCCCGATGCCGTGGAAGACCGGCGCGGCGATCAGCGTGGCTTCGTTGCGGCGGTACGGCAGCCGGTGCAGGAACTCGGCGCTGGCGAACGCCGAGCGCACCCGGCGCGGAGCGCCTTTCGGCGTGCCGGAGGTGCCGCTGGTCAGCAGCACCATCTCGCTGGCCGCCGGTGGCGCTGGCAGTGGGGCGTCGTCGCCGTGGATGATCAGCCGCTCCAGGGAGATCGCGTCCACCGCCGCCGGCACGGTGATCCAGGAGAGGTAGCGGCTCACCCGCTGCGACAGCGACCAGGTCAGCGGTGCGAACTCCTGGTCGTGCACCAGGACTGTGATCCGCTCCCGCGCCGCCACGTCGGCGAGTTGGCGGCCCGCGAAGCCGGTGTTGAGTAGCACCGCCCGCGCGCCGATCTTGGCGCTGGCGAGCATCGCGTCGAGGAACCCGCGGTGGTTGCGGCACAGCACCCCGATCACGTCCCGGGAGGAGAGCCCGTCCTCCAGCCAGGCGCGGGCGAGCGCGTTGGAGCGCAGGTCGAGCTGGTGGAAGGTCAGGGCGCCGAGGTCGTCGACGAGTCCGAGGCGGTCCGGGTCTCGGCGGGCCGCGATCCGCGTGGCGCCCGCGAACGGGCCGAGCTGCCGCACCAACAGCAGCGATCGCAGCATCTCGTAGGGGCGGGTCGGTCGGATCAACTTCCTGCGATACAGCACATGTGCGCTTCTCAGCAAGCTCAACGGCCGCATGATCATTCCCGGGCTCTTGGTGGAACGGCGACGACCCCCGCGGTTCGGGCGCCTGTGCGCCCGCTGGTGTTTCTGTCCAGCTCCGGATGTTCGGAGGCGGTGACCTTCTGGACGTTACAACATGTTCTCGCGGCAGGGTCCGGCCGGGACCCGGGTGTGAGGGGGGATTTTGTTCTGCTCAGGGATTGCCTCGGGCCGATGACTTGGGCAGAGTAGTAGAACAAGTTTCAGTTTACGACACACCGGGCCGGGAGGTCAGACGATGGCGCGCGCTGAGTTGCGGGGCAAGGTCGTGGCGATCACCGGCGGAGCGCGCGGAATCGGCGCCGCTACCGCCGCGGCGATGCGCCGCGCGGGCGCGAAGGTCGCGATCGGCGACCTGGACCTCGACCTGGCCACGCAGACAGCGGCGAGCCTCGGAGGCGACACCACAGCGCTGGCCCTCGACGTCACCGACCTGCCCGGCTTCACGCGCTTCCTCGACGAGGTCGAGCAGCGGCTCGGCCCCATCGACGTCCTGATCAACAACGCCGGGATCATGCCGGTGAACCTGCTGCTGGACGAGAGCCCGCAGACCACGGCCCGGCAGCTCGCGATCAACCTGCACGCCGTCATCCACGGCACCCGGGAAGCCGTGCGGCGGATGCAGCCGCGCGGCTCCGGCCACATCGTCAACGTGTCGTCCGCGCTCGGAAAGACCGGGATGCCGGCGGTCGCGACCTACTGCGGGACCAAGTTCGGGGTGCTCGGATTCTCCGACGCCGTACGCCATGAATTGAAAGGCACGGGCGTCGGGATCTCCGTCGTGCTGCCCGGCATGGTGCGCACGGAGCTCACCGCCGGGCTTCCCGAGAGCAGGCTGGTCAAGCTGCTGACCCCTGAGGACGTGGCGAACGGCATCGTCGCGGGAGCGCGCGCCGGGCGGTTCGAGATCCACGTGCCGCGGCTCAACGGGTGGATGGAGCGCTTCATGCGGCCGTTCGGGCAGCGGGTCGGCGACCGGCTCATCACGCTCGTCGGCGCCGACCGGATGGTGCTGGAGGCGTCCCACGCGCAGGAGCGGCGCGCGTACGAGGCCCGAGCCGCCGCGAGCGCGCCCGGCGCCGAGATCGAGGAGGCGACCCGATGACGACAACCGCCGCGCCCGGGCTGGCGGCGCCGGCCTCCATCACGCCTGATCTGGTACGCCGACTCGGCGCCCTCGTGGTATCCGACGGCGCCGAGACGCACACCAACCTGCACGTCTTCACCGGCGAGCCGCTCGCCGAGATCCCGCTGTCCACCGTGGACGACGTGCGCCGAGCTGTCACGGCCGCCCGCGAGGCGCAGCCCGCCTGGGCGGCTACGCCGGTCCGGGAGCGGATCCGGGTCGTACGACGGCTGATCGAGGCGATCCACGACGAGCGCGAGCTCATCAGCGACCTGATCCAGGCCGAGACCGGCAAGTCGCGACTGCACGCGTTCCAGGAGCAGCTCGACCCGCTGCTGTGCGGCAGCTACTACGCGCGCAAAGCCCCCAGGCTGCTCAAGCCGCGCCGCCGCACCGGGATGTTCCCGCTGGTGGCGAGCGCCGTGGAGCTGCATGTGCCGAAAGGCGTCGTCGGCATCATCGCGCCCTGGAACTTCCCGTTCGCGCTCGCGCTCAACGACGCTGTCTCCGCGCTGATCGCCGGCAACGCCGTGGTGCTCAAGCCGGACTGGCAGACGGTCCTCAGCCCGTTGTACGCGGTCGAGCTCGCGCACCGCGCCGGCGTCCCGGCCGAGGTTTTTCAGGTGGTCCTCGGCGACGGTCCGGTGATCGGGCCCGCCGTGGTCGAGCACGTCGACTACGTCGGCTTCACCGGCTCCAGCCGCACCGGCCGCGATGTGGCGCGGCGCTCCGGCGCCCGGCTGGTCGGCTGCTCCCTGGAACTGGGCGGCAAGAACCCGATGGTGGTGCTCGACGACGCCGACCTGGACCGCGCGGTCGGCTCGGCCGTCAGTGGCACGTTCACCAACGCCGGCCAGATCTGCGTCGGCATCGAGCGGATCTACGTGGAGCGCCCGGTGTGCCAGGAGTTCCTGCGCCGCTTCGTCGACGCGGTCTCCAAGCTGCGGCTCGGGGCCAGCTACGACGACCTGGACGTGGACCTCGGCTCACTGATCTCGGAGACCCAGTTGGCGCGGGTCAGCGGTCACGTCGAGGACGCCCGTGCGAAGGGCGCTGTCGTGGAGCTGGGCGGCAGGGCCCGCCCCGACCTCGGCCCGTGCTTCTACGAGCCGACCGTGCTCACCGGGGTGACGCCGGAGATGGCCTGCTATCACGAGGAGACCTTCGGCCCTGTGGTGTCGGTGTGCCCGGTCGCCGACGAGGCCGAGGCGATCCGGCGGGCCAACGACACCGAGTACGGCCTGAACGCGAGCGTCTTCACTCGCAGCGCCCGCCGGGGCCAGCGGGTCGGCGCCGCGCTGCGCGCCGGCGCCGTCAACGTCAACGACGGCTTCGGCACCGCGTACGGAACCATCGACGCGCCGATGGGCGGCATGGGAGCCTCCGGCCTGGGCCGCCGTCACGGTGTCGAAGGGCTGTTGAAGTACACCGACACGCAGACCCTGGCGCGGCTGCGGTTCCCCGTGGTCGACCCGCCGCCGAACCAGCCGCGGGAGAAGTACGTCAAGGGGACGGCGGCCGCGATCCGCTGGATGGGCCGGGCCCGGATCCGTTGAGGCGTCGCGGGTTCCGCCATCGGCGGGACCTGTGCCAATTACCGGACAGTCCCCGTGGTGATAACGGTCCATAGGGGTGCGACACACCAGCGCCGGAAAATCGCTGTCGTGTCGCGGACAGTTGTGGACATCAATCTCTGGTTCTCTCCCACCTCAATAGCAGCGGCAGACACAGCGTCGTGGCCGACTGCGGGGGATCGGTGCTCATTTCGTCTGCCCCGGTGTTTCAGGGGGTGGCTTCATGTTCGGGAAGTCCGTGTCAACCAACTCAGCGAGCTCGAAGGCGTCGCCGCTCCGGCGGGGGGGCTGGGCGTGGCGAGCGGCGGTGCGCACAGCCGTGCTCGCGCTCATCGCGAGCGGCCTGACGCTCGGGCTCGGCGCTCCTGCCCACGCGGCGCAGCCGGCGTCGATCAGCGTCGTGGCCTCGGCGGACCCGGTGGCGTCCGGCTCCCAGTTGACATACACCATCACCGTCGGGAACACCTCGGACGGCGCGCTGCTCGAAGACGTCGTGATCACCGACCAGATCGAGGGCATGACCGGGCTGATCCTCACCAGCACGGTCGGCGCCTGTTCCCAGACCGGCAACCTGGTCACCTGCGATGTCGGGGCACTTGAAGGCTTCCAGACCATGAAGGTGACGATCCGGGGCGTGGTCACAGCCGCCAACGGCGAGACCCTGCACAACACCGCCACGATCGCCGGCACCCACGCCAGCAACACCTTCACCACGTCCTCGACGTCCTCGACCCTGGTGAGCAACACCTCGACCTCGCCGAAGCCGGACCTGTCGGTGAGCGTCCAGGGCCCGTCGCAGATCGGCGAGTTCGACGACGTGAAGTACGACCTGACGGTCAACAACTCCGGCAACGGCAACGCCAACGAGATCACCCTGATCAACACCCTGCCGCTGGGCTTCAGCTACGTGTCGGCGGCCGGCAGCAGCCTGTTCGTCTGCGCGGACACGCCGCCGGGATCGTTGACGGTGACCTGCACCGGCGGCCGGATCAACGCCGGGGCCAACGCCACGATCACCATCCAGGCGACCTCCGGCGCCGACCCGGGCCCGTACGAGAACACCGCCAAGGTCGACCCGTACGACGAGATCGCCGAGTCCAACGAGCTCAACAACGCCGGCTCGTTGATCTCGCAGAAGCCGGCGCCCGCGCCGCAGCAGAACCTGACGATCACCAAGACCGATCTGGTCGACCCGATCCGGCCCGGCGACATCGAGACGTACCAGATCCACGTGGTGAACACCGCCGACCGCAGGGCCGACAGCGTCACCGTGGTCGACGGCACCCAGGGCCTGGACGCCGCGAGCGTGCAGGCGACCACCACCAAGGGCGCCTGCACTGTGGCGGCCTCGAAGGTCACCTGCACCCAGACCAGCCCGACGCTGCGGCTCGACCCCGGCGAGGCGATGGACATCACGATCAAGGGCAAGGTGGTCGCCACCGCCGGCTCGCTGATCACCAACACGGCCACGGTGACCGGCAACATCCGGAACACCGGCGTGTCCAACACCGCGACGACCACCACGACGGTGCGGCCGGGCAAGGACCTCACCGTCGTGCAGCACAGCCTGTTGACCCACAGCGACCCGCCCGCGGCCGACGCGTTCCGGGCCCGGGACAACTACGACTACGAGATCACCGTCGGCAACAGCGGCCTGGACGACGCGACGAACGTGGTGGTGCGCGAGCCGCTGCCCGACGGCGTGCTGTTCAAGGGCTTCACCCCGCCGCCCGGCCAGCCCGGAGTGGTGTGCGGAGAGTCGAACGGCGTGGTGACCTGCACCGGCCTGAAAGTGGAGGGCGTCGAGTTCAGCGGGCTCCCCGGCGGGACCATCGAGAAGATCACCCTGAACGTGATCGCGCCGCCGTACACCGGTGTGATCGAGGCCACGGTGACGGTCGATCCGACCAACGCGATCTACGAGCCGGACGAGACGAACAACACCCACACCACTCCGACGAAGATCGAGACCGGCGTCGACCTGACGATCATGAAGGACAGCGAGCCGGTGGTCGCGCCCAGCGGCACGCTGATCTACACCATCACGGTGTCGAACCTCGGCACCCAGGACACCACCGGCGTCGAGATGCGCGACATCCTCCCGGCCGGCACCCGGTTCCGCGAGGTGGTCGACATCAGCGATCACAACTTCACCTGCAAGCAGGACGGCGCGGCGACCGGCGGCGTGATCAACTGCGTGGGCGGGATCCTGCGCGGCACGTTCGACCACACGCTTCCGGTGGACACGGCCACCTTCAAGGTGACCCTGTTCGCCCCGGCCCCGCCCGGTCTGATCAAGAACCAGGTGCGGGTCGACCCGGACCACAAGATCGCCGAGATGCTCGAGGACAACAACGTCAACACGCGGTTCACCGACATCCAGATCGGCGGCTGCTGCGCGTACCACGAGTTCAACATCGACAAGAAGCAGGTGTTCCCTGCCAGCGCTGTCGCGCCCAGCGGCGTGCTGGAGTACGACATCGTCGTCACGAACACCGGCAGCGACGTGGCGTTCGACGTGGCGGTCCGGGACTTCATCCCGGACGGCGCGACGTTCCGATTCGCGGAGGACACCCTGCCGGGCACCGGGGCGTTCAGCTGCGCCGAGTCCGGAGGCGTCATCAACTGCACCGGCGGCACGCTGGACGGCACGATCGGCCAGACCGCGGCGGCGGGGGACTCGACCCGCACCATCCATATCGGACTCTTCGCGCCCGCGCAGCCCGGTGAGTACCGGAACCAGGCGCTCGTCGATCCGGGCGACGCCATCCCCGAGGCCGACGAGACCAACAACAGCGACGTCGAGAACCTGATCGTCGCGCTGGGCGGCGGCGGCCGCTACATCGACCTGGAGGTCGACAGCACCCAGACCAAGCCGACGGACGCCGGCAACCCGACCGCAGTGGCGCCGAGCGGCACGCTGCAGTACACGCTGAAGGTGTCCAACACGGCGACGGCGGTGGCGTTCAACGTGACGGTCCGCGACGTGATCCCCGACGGGGCGGTGTTCCGGTCCGCCGTGGACACCAATCCGGGCGACGGAGCGTTCACCTGCGGCGAGTCCGGCGGTGTGGTGGAGTGCACCGGCGGCACCCTGGACGGCTCGAACAACGACACGGCGGCCGCGGGCGACAACGTGCGGTTCATCACGATCGACGTGTTCGCGCCGGAGCAGCCCGGCAGCTACACCAACCAGGCGCTGATCGACCCGGGCAAGGCGATCGCCGAGGCCGACGAGACGAACAACTCCGACACCACCACGACCGCGGTGGCGCTGGGCGGCGGCGGCAACTTCATCGACCTGAAGATCAAGTCGATCGAGTCGCAGACGTTGGCCAACGCGGCGCTGACCGAGCCGACCCCCGGCCAGGACTACAAGTACGTGGTCACGGTCGAGAACACCGGCACTGACGTGGCGTTCAACGTGGACGTGCGGAACGTCGTCGACAGCGCGGCCACGTACGTGAAGACCACCGCGACCAACGACCTGGTCTGCACCCGGTCCGACGCGGTGATCACCTGCACCGGCGGGTCGATCGACGGCTCGAACGACCAAGATCCGGACCACGGCTCCGAGGCGACCATCGAGGTCTTCGTGAAGGCGCCGCGAGTCCACAACTACGAGTACGGGCTGTCCAGCCGGGTCGACCCGGCCAACACGATCGCCGAGGCGAGCGAGGCCAACAACGCCAAGTCAGCCAACGTGACCGTGAAGTCCAGGGTGGACCTCAAGACCGAGACCGACATCAGCTCGCTGACGTCGGGCGCCGAGTCGGAGGTCACCTTCAAGGTGCTCAACGCCCACCCGTCGCCGGTCGGAGCCAGGAACTTCCTGGTGGTGCTCGAACTGCCGGTCGGCGTGATCCCGCTGAACGTCAACCCGCCCGCTGGCTGGACCTGTCAGATCGAGGAGAACCCGATCAGCAAGGTGACCTGTGTCGGCGACCTCGACGCCACACCCGACACGTTCACGGTGCGCGTCTACACGACGGCGCAGGGCGAGACGGTGACGGCGACAGCGATCGCCGACCCGGACAACCGGATCGTGGAGGGCACCGAGGCTGTGCCGGACCCGGCGGAGACCAACAACACCTCCAAGGATTCCAAGGGCGTCTAGCGGACCGGTCCCCGGGGGCGCGGGCTCCGCGTCCCCGCCCCCGGGTTCCGGCCGGCGTTCCTCCAGCGTGATGACGGTGAGTTTCCGAGGGGGTTGGATCATGCGCGACTGGTTCCGTTGGGCGGCGATGGCAGCCGCGACGGTGTTGGTGTTGGGCGGTGTGGCCTCGGCCGGTCCAGGCGCCCTCGGACGGCGGGCGGCAGCGCGGCCGGGACCAGCGCCGACCTGCCGACGCCAGACGACCCGTGCGACACCGACGCCGCGCTGCGGTACGTGGCGGGCGGCGACGCCGTCGTCCTCGGCGCCAAGAAAGACCAGCCGAAAGAGGAGATCACCGCGAGCGACCGCTACTCCGACCAACTGCTCGCCGAGCGGCTGCAGGAGACGCCGGGGCCATGGTGCCTCTACAACACCTCGGAGAACCCGACCGACACCGACACGTACGCCGGCGGCCCCGCGCCGACGCAGCAGGCGAAGGCGCACGACCTGCGGCCCAGGCTGATCACGCTGACCCTGGGCCGGCAGAACGACACCATCGTCGACCACGTCGACAAGTGCTT
>WHSM01000593.1 GCA_009380105.1 Micromonosporaceae bacterium | reverse complement strand
GGCTGCGACCTGGTGGACACCTACCGGGCGGCTGTCCGGGCGGCGGAGTGGGTCAGGTCCCACCGAGCGCCGGCGCTGCTGCATCTGCGCATGGTGCGCCTGCTCGGCCACGCCGGCTCCGACGCCGAGGTCGGGTACCGGACCCGAGCGGAGATCACCGCTGACTATCAGCGGGATCCGCTGCTGCGTACCGCCGAAATTCTTGTGGCGTCCGGGACCGTCACGCCGGAGGACGTCATCGAGCGGTACGAAGCCATGCGCGCCGAGGTCGCGAAAGCGGCCGAGGAGGTGGTGGACGAACCCGGACTCGGCGACGCCGCGCAGGTCATGGCTCCGCTGGCCCCCCGCCACCCGCACCTCGTCTCGCGGGGCGCAGCCCGCACCGCGGACGCCGAGGCGCGCCGCGCGGCGTTCGGCGACCGGCTGCCGGAGCAGGAGGGGCCGCTCACCCTGGCGCAGTCGATCAACCGCGCCCTCGTCGACCTGTGCGCCAGCCGGCCCGAGGTGATGGTGTTCGGGGAGGACGTGGCCCGCAAGGGCGGCGTGTACGGCGTGACCCGCGGCCTGCAACGGCGCTTCGGCGGCGCTCGGGTGTTCGACACCCCGCTCGACGAGCAGTCGATCCTCGGCCTGGCGCTCGGGGCCGGGCTGTCCGGACTGCTGCCGGTGCCCGAGATCCAGTACCTGGCGTACCTGCACAACGCCGAGGATCAGCTCCGGGGCGAAGCGGCGACGCTGCGGTTCTTCTCCCAGGGCCGGTATCGCAACCCCATGGTGGTACGGGTCGCCGGGCTGGCGTACCAGAAGGGCTTCGGCGGGCACTTCCACAACGACAACTCCGTGGCGGTGCTGCGGGACATCCCCGGGCTGGTGGTGGCGGCGCCGGCGCGCCCCGACGACGCGGCGGCGATGCTACGCACCTGCGTGGCGGCGGCCGAGTCGGACGGATCGGTATGCGTGTTCCTGGAGCCGATCGCGCTGTACCACACCCGGGACCTGCACGCCGAAGGTGACGAAGGCTGGCTGGCGCCGTATCCGCCGCCGGTCGCGCCCCATGTGCCTGTGGGCACGGGCCGGGTCTACGGCGACGGCTCGGACCTCACTCTGGTGACCTTCGGCAACGGGGTGCGGATGAGCTTGCGGGTGGCGCGTCGACTCGCCGCTGGCGGCGTGCGGGCCCGGGTGCTCGACCTGCGCTGGCTGGCGCCCTTGCCGGTGGCGGACCTGCTGCGTGAGGCCGACGCGACCGGGCGGGTCCTGGTCGTCGACGAGACCCGGCGTGCCGGCGGGGTGTCGGAAGGTCTGCTGGCCGCACTCGCCGACGCCGGCTTCGCCGGTCGGGCCGCGCGCGTGACCAGCGAAGACAGCTTCATCCCGCTCGGCCCGGCCGCGCAGCACGTGCTGCTCTCGGAGGCCGACATTGAGCAGGCCGCCGGCCTCCTGCTTCAGCCCTGACCACGGCCCTGGGCTGAGCGCGGTCGGCCCACCGTGTGAACAGGCAGGCCGACCGCAGTGGTGCTCGCGTCAGATGACGCGTACGGCGCTAGCCTGCTTGCCCTTGGCGCCCTGGGTGATCTCGAACTCGACACGCTGGTTCTCGTCCAGGCTGCGGAAGCCGTTGGACTGGATCTCGGAGAAGTGGACGAAGACTTCGTCGTCGCCGCCGTCAACGGCGATGAAGCCGTAGCCCTTGTCGGCGTTGAACCACTTCACGGTGCCCTGTGCCATGCGTTTCTCCTCCTTGGAGCTCGGACCGCACTGTGCGGACCACTGGCCGTCCTCGGCCGGCGGCTTCACGCCCATGGAGGGAGATGACGACACCCGCGAGACCTGATTCGCGGGACTTCATGTGAGACACGAACACCCAGAAATCATGACCAGCCAGCACAACGACCGTACGCCAGTCGGCATCCCCAGCGCCACCAGAGACCCCAGG
>WHSM01000154.1 GCA_009380105.1 Micromonosporaceae bacterium | reverse complement strand
GGCGAGGTCGACGTCATGACCACGATCCCGGCCGCCAACGTCGGTGAGGCGCGCACGTCGTACGGCGACCGACTGATCGAGGAGCCGAACTCGACGTTCACGTACCTGGGCTTCCCGACGTACGACAAGAAGTTCGAGAACGTGAAGCTGCGTCAGGCCATCTCGATGGCGATCGACCGCAAGGCGATCATCAAGACGGTCTACGACGACCGGTTCGTGCCGGCGAAGAGCCTGGTGTCCCCGGTCGTGCCGGGCCACCGCGACGACGCCTGCCAGACCTGTGATTACGACCCCGAGCAGGCCAAGAAGCTGCTGGAGGAAGCCGGCGGCTGGCCGAAGGGCGAGAAGCTCACGCTCTGGTTCAACGCGGGCTCCGGTCACGAGGACTGGGTGAAGCCGGTCGGCGACCAGCTCAAGAAGAACCTCGGCATCGACTACCAGCTCGAGGGCGAGTTGGACTTCCCGCAGTACCTGGAGAAGGCCGACGGGAAGAAGTTCACCGGCGCGTTCCGCCTCGGCTGGGTGATGGACTACCCGTCGCCGGAGAACTACCTGAAGCCGCTCCACGGCACGCAGGGCTCGTCCAACAACACCGGCTACAGCAACCCCGCAGCCGACAAGCTGATCGCCGAGGGTGACAACTCGGCCACGCTGGACGAGGCCATCGCCAAGTACCAGGAGGCGGAGGACCTCATGCTGGCGGACATGCCGGTGGCACCGATGTGGTTCGGCCGGACCGCGATCGCCTACAACGACAATGTGGAGAACATGAAGTTCAGCATCGTCGACAGCGACCCGTTCTGGTCCGAACTGACAGTCAAGTAACCAGGGGTTACCGAACAGAACTGGTGAGACTAACGCCACGGCGGTAGTCGGCGCAGAATTGTTTGCGTCGGCTACCGCCGTGACACACCCCTGGTAGGAGGTTTCAGATGGGGCGCTACGTGATCCGGCGGCTGCTCCAGTTCATTCCCACGGTGGTGGGGGCGTTCTTCCTGCTCCACTACATGGTGTCGGCGGGAATCCAGCTCCGCGGCAACCCCGCGCGCGCCTTCTTCGGCGAACGCACTCCGAGCCCTGAGATGCTCGCCGCGGTCAAGCGGCTGTTCAACACCGACGACCCGTGCCTTGCGCAAGAGGGCAACCCGTTGCATCCCTTCAATCCGTGCCTGGGTCTGTTCGTCGAGCGGATGGGCAACGTCGCCGTCGGAGACTTCGGCACCGACTATCGCGGTCGTCTGGTGACCGACATCTTCCTCAGCGCCGCGCCGGTGACACTTCGGCTGGCGTTGATCGCGATCCTCACAGAGATCGGGATCGGGGTCCTCGCCGGTGTGCTCGCTGGCCTGCGCAGCGGCGGCTTCATCGACTATGTGGTCAAGATCTCCACAGTGCTGGCGATTGCGATCCCGGTCTTCGTCCTGGGCAGGATGGTTCAGCTCTCGATCGTGCCGTTCGCCCGATGGCTGCGAGACAATGGCGCTTCTGACGACGTGATGGGCCTCGTGGCCGTGACCTACAAGCTCGACTATCCGTGGCTCAGCCTGGTCATCCCTGGAATCGTGCTCGGCGTGCTCGGCCTGGCCACCACAGCGCGGCTGACCCGCACCAGCCTGATGGAGAACCTGCGCGCCGACTATGTCCGCACCGCCACTGCCAAGGGTATGCCGCAGCGTCGGGTGATTGGCGTCCACACGCTGCGTAACTCGCTGATCCCCGTGGTCACCAACCTCGGGTACAGCTTCGGCGTGCTGTTGGGCGGCGCCGTGGTCACTGAGTCCATCTTCAACGTCCCGGGGATCGGCGGCGTGGTCATCCGCTCCGTGCGCTTCAACGAAGGCCCTGTGGTGGTCTCGATGGTGACCATACTGGTGATCGTGTACCTGGTCGTGAACCTGATCGTCGACATGCTCTACGCCGTGCTCGACCCGAGGATCCGCTATGACTGACATCCAAAGCGCCGGACCGCTGGGGCAGCCGGGCCCGCTGCACGGCGAGGCGACCTCGTTGCCCCCGGGTGACGGGCCCTCCACGGAGCGCAATGCCAGCCTGTGGGCAGACGCCTGGCGGGAGTTGATCCGCAATCCCGTTTTCGTGCTGTCGTCGGTCGCCGTGCTGGCGGTGATGTCCATGGCGTTGGCGCCGTGGCTGTGGACCAGCCTCGACCCGCAGGACTGCGAGATCGAGCTCGGCAGGCAGGGGCCCGGCGGCGGGCACTTCTTCGGGATGACCAAGGACGGCTGCGACATGTACGCCAGCGTGATCTACGGCTCCCGACCGTCGATCGCCGTAGCGGTGCTCGCCACCCTTGGGGTGGTGCTGGTCGGGATTCTGACCGGGATCCTGGCCGGCTACTACGGCCGCTGGGTGGACGCGATCATCTCCCGGGTCGTCGACATCGTGATGGGGCTGCCGTTCCTGCTCGGCGCCATCACGCTTCTGGCGCTGTGGCGGAAGCGGGAGTGGTACGCAGTGGTGGCGGTGCTGATCGTGCTGGGTTGGCCGCTGGTCACCAGGATCATGCGCGCCAGCGTGCTCGCCACCAAGAACATGGACTATGTCCAGGCGGCGCGCTCGCTCGGTGCTTCGGATCTGCGGATCATCACCCGGCACGTGTTGCCGAACGCGATCGCTCCGGTGATTGTGGTCGCGACAATCGCGCTGGGCAGTTACGTGGCGGCCGAGGCGACGCTGAGTTTCCTCGGCGTGGGTCTGCGGCCGCCCACCGTCTCCTGGGGCGTGCTGATCACGCACGGCACCCAGTGGGCGCTGAGCCCTGGACACGCGTATCTGCTGTTGGTGCCGGCGGGTTTGCTGGTGGTGACGGTGCTGGCCTTCATTCTGATGGGCGACGCCCTGCGTGACGCCCTCGACCCGAAGCTGCGGTGAGGTGACCGTGACGAACACAGACACGACGGCCACGGCTGCGCCGAAGGGCAGGGGGAGGCGGCACACCCGGCTCGCCGACGTGGATCCGAGCGCCACGCTGCTCGACGTGCGGGATCTCAAGGTCGAGTTCCGCACCCGGTACGGGATCGCCAGGGCCGTCAACGGCGTGAGCTTCAGCGTCGAGGCCGGCGAGACGCTCGCCATCCTGGGCGAGTCCGGCTGCGGCAAGAGCGTCACCGCGCAGGCCATCATGGGCATCGTCGACAGCCCGCCCGGGTTCGTGACCGGCGGCGAGGTGCGCTACCGCGGCGTGGACCTCCTCAAGCTCTCGCGCCAGGAGCGACGGAAGGCGCGCGCCGACAGGCTCGCGATGATCTTCCAGGACGCGCTGTCGGCGCTGAATCCGGTGTTCTCCGTCGGGTTTCAGCTCGGGGAGGTGTTCCGGTTCCACCGGGGCATGTCCCGGGCCGATGCCCGGAAGAAGGCGATCGAGCTGCTCGACCTGGTGAACATCCCGGCCGCGCGTCAGCGCGTGTCGGACTACCCGCACCAGTTCTCCGGCGGCATGCGGCAGCGCGTGATGATCGCGATGGCGTTGGCGCTGGACCCGGACGTGCTGATCGCCGACGAGCCGACCACGGCGCTCGACGTGACGGTGCAGGCCCAGATCATGAACCTGCTCGCCGAGCTGCAGCGGGACCTGAACATGGGCATGATCCTGATCACGCACGACATGGGTGTGGTCGCGGATGTCGCGGACAAGATCTCCGTGATGTACGCCGGCAAGGTGGTCGAGCGCGCCGATGTGCACGACATCTACGCCGACCCGGCGCACCCGTACACCAAGGCGCTGTTGGAGTCGATCCCCCGGGTCGACCTCAAAGGCCAGCAGCTCAACGTGATCAAAGGGCTGCCGCCGGCGCTGACGGACCTGCCGCGCGGCTGCAACTTCGCGCCGCGCTGCCGGTACGCCCGGGACCGCTGCCGGGAAGACACGCCGCATCTGTACCAGGTCACCACGCCGGGCGGCGACGGGTCGGGCCGGACGCCGCGCGGCAGCGCGTGTCACTACTGGGAGGAGGTCGTCGCGCAATGACTCATGCGGTTACGAGCGGCGGCATGTCCGCTGGCGAGGTGGTCCTCGAGGTGCGGGACCTCGTGAAGTACTTTCCGATCACGCGAGGCGTCGTCTTCAAGCGCAAGATCGGCGAGGTCAAGGCCGTCGACGGGGTCAACCTGCAGCTTCGGCGCGGGGAGACCCTCGGCGTGGTCGGCGAGTCCGGCTGCGGGAAGTCGACGTTCGCCAAGCTGCTGGTGAGCCTGGAAAAGCCGACCAGCGGTGGGATCAGCGTGCAGGGCCAGGACATCTCCCGGCTCCGTGGCCGGGAGTTGACCAGGGCGCGGCGCAACATCCAGATGGTGTTCCAGGACCCGTACACCTCCCTCAACCCCCGGATGACGGTCGGCGACATCATCGGCGAGCCGTTCGCCATCCACCCGGACGTGGCCCCGCCGCAGGACCGCCGCCGCAGGGTGCAGGAGCTGCTGGACCTGGTGGGTCTGAACCCGGACCACATCAACCGCTACCCGCACCAGTTCTCCGGCGGCCAGCGGCAGCGCATCGGCATCGCCCGGTCACTGGCGCTCAAGCCCGAGATCCTGATCTGCGACGAGCCGGTCTCCGCGCTGGACGTCTCGATCCAGGCGCAGGTGGTCAACCTGCTCGAAGGGCTGCAGGACGAGCTGGGTCTGTCGTACATCTTCATTGCCCACGACCTGTCGGTGGTGCGCCACATCGCCGACCGGGTGGCTGTGATGTACCTCGGCAAGGTGGTCGAGGTCGGCACCGACCTCGACATCTACGATCACCCGACCCACCCGTACACCCAGGCGCTGTTGTCCGCGGTGCCGGTCCCGGATCCCGCGCTGCGCGGGCACCGGGACCAGATCGTGCTCGAAGGCGACGTGCCGTCGCCGGCCAATCCGCCGTCGGGCTGCCGGTTCCGCACCCGGTGCTGGAAGGCGCAGGAGATCTGCGCCACGGACGTCCCGGCCCTGGAGCCGCGCGGCGGGTCGGACCACCCGAGCGCCTGCCACTTCGCCGAGGAGCGCGACGTGGTCCACGCGATCGACTGACCCGCTCTTTTGCGATCTTGAAGCCCTAGTGTCGATATGGCACTAGGGCTTCAAGATCGCATGGGCGAGGTGCGCCGAGGGCGCGGCGTGCGGGCGTGCTGTCGCCCTTCAGGCATAGACTTCGCGGGTCATGCATGCGCTTTTCGACCTCCCCCCGACCCGTCCCTCCGACCCACCCCGAGGCGAGCCGCCTGCGGGTGAGCCCGGCGCCGGCGAGTCTGCCGCCGAGGGCTCCGCGCGGCGTCCTGCCCGGCCCCGGCTCGATCCGGAGCAGCTGCTGGAAGGGCTCAACAGCCAGCAGCGCGCGGCGGTGCTGCACACCGGCACGCCGCTGCTGATCGTGGCCGGCGCGGGCTCCGGCAAGACCCGCGTGCTCACGCATCGGGTCGCGTACCAGCTGGCCGCGCGGGGCGCTCACCCCGGCGAGATCCTGGCGATCACGTTCACCAACAAGGCGGCCGGGGAGATGAAGGAGCGGGTCGCCGCGCTGGTCGGCCCCCGCGCCCGGTTCATGTGGGTCTCGACGTTCCACTCGGCGTGCGTGCGGATCCTGCGGGCCGAGGCGAAGCACGCCGGCCTGAAGTCGAACTTCTCGATCTACGACGCGGACGACTCCCGCCGGCTGATGCACCTGGTGGCCCGGGAGCTGGACCTCGACCCGAAGCGCTACCCGCCCCGGGGCCTGCTGGCGCAGGTGAGCAACCTGAAGAACGAACTGGTCGACCACGAGACCTGGACCAGTCGCGCGGAGGGCCCGGCGCAGCGGGCGCTGGCGGAGGCGTACGCGCTCTATCAGCAACGACTCCAGCAGGCGCAGGCACTCGACTTCGACGACCTGATCATGACCACGGTGCACCTGCTGCAGGCGTTCCCGCACGTGGCCGAGCACTACCGGCGGCGGTTCCGCCACGTGCTGGTCGACGAGTACCAGGACACCAACCATGCCCAGTACGCCCTGATCCGCGAGCTGGTGGCGCCTTCGCATGACGTCCCGGCCGCGGAGCTGTGCGTGGTCGGCGACGCCGACCAGTCGATCTACGCGTTCCGGGGCGCCACGATCCGCAACATCCTGGAGTTCGAGCGCGACTACCCGGACGCGAGGACGATCCTGCTGGAGCAGAACTACCGCTCCACCCAGACCATCCTCAACGCGGCGAACGCCGTGATCTCCCGCAACGCCGAGCGCAAGCCGAAGCGGCTCTGGAGCCAGGCCGGCGACGGCGACAAGATCACCGGCTACGTCGCCGACACCGAGCACTCCGAGGCCGACTGGGTGGCCCGGGAGATCGACCGCCTGGTCGACTCGCCGGACAACGGCCACCGGTACGGCGACGTGGCGATCTTCTACCGCACCAACGCCCAGTCCCGGGTCTTCGATGACGTGTTCCTGCGGCTCGGGCTGCCGTACAAGATCGTCGGCGGGGTGCGGTTCTACGAGCGCAAGGAAGTGCGGGACGCGCTGGCGTACCTGCGGGCGGTCAACAACCCCGACGACACGGTGAGCGTGCGCCGGATCCTGAACACCCCGCGTCGCGGCATTGGCGACCGCGCGGAGGCGTGCGTCGAGGCGTACGCCTCGCGGGAGCGGATCTCCTTCGGGGAGGCGCTGCGCCACGCCGAGAAGGCTCCCGGGATCTCCACCCGCGCGGTGCGCGCGATCGGAGAGTTCGTCGCGTTGCTCGACGGCCTGCGTGAGCTTGCCGCCTTGGAGCCCCCTGAGATCGTCCTGGAGGAGTTACTGACCCGTTCCGGGTATCTGGCGGAGCTGGAGGCCAGCGAGGACCCACAGGACGGCACACGGGTCGAGAACCTGCAGGAGCTGGTGAGCGTCGCCCGGGAGTACACCGAGCGGATCGCGGCGGTGGCGGCCGAGGCGGCGGAGGTCGGCGCCGTGGCCGACGGCGGCGGCGTCCCCGAGGCCGACCTGGCCGGCTTCCTGGAGCAGGTGGCGCTGGTGGCCGACGCCGACGAGATCCCGCCGGACGCCGACCACGCGGCCGACCACCAGGGCGTGGTCACCCTGATGACGCTGCACACCGCCAAGGGCCTGGAGTTCCCGGTGGTGTTCCTGACCGGGATGGAGGACGGCGTCTTCCCGCATCTGCGCTCGCTCGGTGACAACCGGGAGTTGGAGGAGGAGCGGCGGCTGGCGTACGTCGGGATCACCCGCGCCCAGGAGCGGCTGCACGTCTCGCGCGCGGTGACCCGTTCGGCCTGGGGCCAGCCGCAGGCCAACCCGGCGTCGCGGTTCCTGGAGGAGTTGCCGGAGGACCTGACGCACTGGGAGCGCACCGAGGCTGCGTACACGAGTTGGTCCGGGACCGGCGGCGGCGTGGGTGGCCGGGCCGGCGGTTTCGCCGAGCGGATGGGTTTCGACCCTGCAGTGGTACGTCCCGCGAGCCAACTCGCCCGCAAAGCGCCTTCCCTGGAGCCGGGGGACCGGGTCAACCACGACCGCTGGGGCCTGGGCCGGGTCGTCGCCGTCCAGGGCCAGGGAGATCGCGCGCAGGCGCAGATCGACTTCGGCGACCAGGCGATGTGGCTGGTGCTTCGGCACGCGCCGATCCAGAAACTGTGATCAGGCCCAGCTGAGGCGGCGCTCCAGCACTGCCTGCTCCGCGGGATTGTCGGTCAGCTCCAGCGCGCGGCGGTCGGCGGCGTGGGCGTCGTCGGCGCGGCCGAGGTCGCGCAGCAGCTCGGCGCGGGCGGCGTGGTAGAGGTGGTGTCGGTCCAGCGGGGCCGCGAGGGCCTCCAGGTCCGCCATCGCCGCGTGCGGCCCGACCGCGTGGCGCACGGCGATCGCCCGGTGCAGCCGCGTGACGGGGGACGGCGCGAGGTGCAGCAGCATGTCGTACAGCAGGACGATCTGCTCCCAGTCGGTGTTCTCCCAGCGTTCCGCTTCAGCGTGACACGCCACGATCGCGGCCTGAAGCTGGTACGGGCCGGGCCGGCGGTGCGCGGCGGCGCGCGCCAGCAGCCGGGTCGCGTCCGTGATCGCCTTCCGGTCCCAGAGGGATCTGTCCTGGTCGGCCAGCAGCACCAGCCCGCCTGCGGAATCGAAGCGCCCCGCGGCTCGGGCGCGGTGCAGCCGGATCAGGGCGAGCAGCCCGGCCGCTTCCGGCTCGGTCGGCATGAGCTGGCACAGCAGCGAGGCGAGCCACTCGGCGTCGTCGACCAGGTCGCGTGACTGCGCCTGC
Source organism: Micromonosporaceae bacterium (assembly GCA_009380105.1). Lineage (GTDB taxonomy): Bacteria > Actinomycetota > Actinomycetes > Mycobacteriales > Micromonosporaceae > WHSM01. Next base: position 1,422 of record WHSM01000154.1, on the reverse strand, counting down.
TCCGCGGTCGACAGGTAGCCCTCGTTCAACAGCAGGTAGATCACCGTGAGCACCTCCGACAGGCGCGCGGACAGCTCCTCGGGCGCGGGGATCCGGTACGGGATCCCGGCGTCGGTGATCTTGCGTTTGGCCCGGGTGATCCGCTGCGCCACGGTGCTCTCCGGCACCAGGAAGGCGCGGGCGATCTGAGCGGTGGTCAGCCCGCAGACGACGCGGAGGGTGAGCGCGATCTGGGCTGTCCGGGGCAACGCCGGGTGACAGCAGGTGAAGACGAGCCGGAGCCGGTCCGCGCTCGGCTCCTGGGGCGTCAGGCGCCGCAGCTGCGCCAGCTTGTCGCGGTAGTTGCTCTCGCGGCGCAGCGCGTCCAGCCCGCGCCGCCGGGCGACCGTGAACAGCCACGCGTCCGGCCGCTCCGGAATCCCCTCGACCGGCCAGCGCCGCAGCGCGGTCAGCACGGCGTCCTGGACCAGGTCTTCGGCGGCGCCGAAGTCCCCGATGAGATGCACCAGCGAGGCGGCGAGCCGGCCCGCGTGCTCACGCACCACGCGGGCCAGCTCGGCGTGCGACGCCTCGGTCCCGGTCACGGCGCCGAGGCAGCCGCCTCGGGCGGCCGCACGGCGCCGGGGGTCTCCGGGATCAGCGGACGGATCTCGACGACCGGGCACGCCGGCCAGGTTTTGACCATGCGCAGCGCCTCGTCCAGATCGGCCACGTCGATCTCGGCGTACCCGCTGACGACCTCCTTGCCCTCGACGAACGGCCCGTCGGTGACGACCGGTTCGCCGCCGTCCAACCGCACCGTCGTCGCGGTGTGCGGCTCCTGCAACTTGCTCCCACCAGTGATCTTGTCGGCGTGGTCGGCGAACCATTGGTTGACCCGCTGGTACGCCCGCTCCCGCTCCGCCGGGCCCATGGCCTGCAGGTCGTCGGCGAACTGCTCTGTGTCCACGAACAACAGCACGTACTTCATGTGTGCGCCTCCTCGTCAGCTGGCCGGCAGCGTGGCGTACAGGTCGACGCCGTTGCCATCAGGATCGACCACGGTGGCGTGCCGCATCCCCCAGAACGCGTCAAACGGCGCGGTCAATCCCTGGTGTCCGGCCTCGGTCAATTCCTGGTACGCGGCGTCGACCTCGGACGGGGACGGGAACTCGAAGGCGAAGAAGGCGCGCGGGCCGCCGCTCGGCCGCGACCAGCCGGGAACCATCTCGCCGCGCAGCTCCTCGGTGTCCAGCATCAGATGCAGGCCGTGGGGCAGGTCGCAGCCCGCGTGGCCGGGCATGTGGGCGTCCACCTTGAAATCCAGCCCGAGCCGGGAGTAGAAGGCGATCGCCGCGTCCAGGTCGGACACCACGATGTCGATCGTGTTCATCGTCGGGTTCATGGTCGTGCTCCTCGTCTCTGCCGCAACGGGCTTGTCGG
>WHSM01000487.1 GCA_009380105.1 Micromonosporaceae bacterium | reverse complement strand
GATTCCCACGTTGATCACCCGGTCCGGATGCCGAGCGGCCGCGCCGCCGAACTGGGCGGCCGAGATGTCGGCCAACACCAGCGCAGCGCGCGGCTCCTCCTTGAGCAGCCGCTCGGTCACCTCAAAAAATCGGTCACGCATGGTCCGTCGCCGACCGGGTGCTTGGGATCGCCGGGGATGCGCGCCATCAGCCGCGTGAGATCCGGGTGGGTGGTCATCGTCATGTCGACTACCCTGCAACTTAAAGCTCACTTCAGCTCAAGCACTGTGTGAGGGGGATCTCGTGGGCACGGATCACGTGACGATCGGGGAGATGGCCGCGCGCACCGGGGTGGCGGCCTCGGCGCTGCGCTACTACGAGAAGGTCGGCCTGATCCACGCCGAGCGCTCCGGAGGCAACCAGCGCCAGTACGTCCGCAGCATGATCCGGAGAGTGTCGTTCATCCGGATCGCGCAGAAGGTCGGGCTGTCGCTGGACGAGATCCGCGACGCGCTCGCCACGCTGCCCGAGAAACGCACCCCCACGAAAGCCGACTGGACCCGGCTCTCGCGCGCATGGCGCAGCCGGCTGGACGAGCAGATCGCGCTGCTGGAACGGCTCCGGGACAACCTGGACGGCTGCATCGGCTGCGGCTGCCTGTCGCTGAAGCGGTGCACGCTCTACAACCCGGCCGACATCCTCGCCGAACAGGGCCCCGGCCCACGCATCCTGCTGGGCAGCGCCACTTCCTGACCGGCGTCGCCCGACGAGGCGCGCGCGGTTAGCGGGACGGCTGCGGGAGATCGCAGTCGATCTTCGGGTTGACGCCCATGTAGTTCAGCGGTCCCGCGATAACTGCCACTGTGGTGGTGCCAAGCGTGGCGCAGTTCTCGTTGGAGCGGTCGAAGTAGCCACGCTGCCCTGCCGCTGCCGCGCCGATGATCAACCAGATGACGAGGAGTATGGCTCCGCCTGATCCGTAACGCACCGCTGCCTCCTGGGGGTGAGCGCACGAGACGCGTACCAGAGGTACCCCGTCGGGCGAAATGTCTAACCAGGACGGAAGAGCCGTGCGAGAGCGATCTTCACTTCGACGGCTGGGGCGCCTCGCAGTTCTTGACCTTCGGGTTCGCTCCCATGTAGTTCAGCGGACCGGTCAGGATGGTCACCACTGTGGTGCCGACGCTCGCGCATCCCTCGTCGCCGCCGCTGAGGTAGCCGCGTTGGCCTGCTGCCGCAGCTCCGATGAGCACCCACAGGATGAGGACGATTCCCGCTACCGAGGCGAAACGCACTGATGTCTCCCGCTTGTCGCGTGCAAGGTCGCCTACGCATAGTGCTTCACCTGGGCGTACGGCGGCAATAGCGTGACATCCAGGATTTAGGGTAGTGGTCCGGTTACTCTGCCGCGGTGACGGTGAGCAGCACCTTGCCGATGTGCTCGCTGGCGTCCACGATCCGGTGCGCCTCGGCGGCGTCCGTGATCGGGAGCGTACGGTCGATCACCGGGCGTACGTCGCCGCTCTCGATCAGGGGCCAGACGTGGTCGCGTACCGCCCGCACGATGGCGGCCTTCTCCTCGACCAGGCGGGCCCGCAGCGTAGTGGCGGAGACGGTGCCCCGCTTCCCCATCAGAGCTCCGAGGTTCAGCTCCGCCTTGCGCCCGCCCTGCAGCCCGATGATGACGATCCGGCCGCCCGGCGCCAGCGCCTCGATGTTCCGCGCCAGGTACGCCCCGCCGATGATGTCGAGCACCACGTCGACTCCGCGCCCGTCGGTGGCCTCGCGGCTCGCCGCCACGAAGTCCTCAGTGGAGTAGTCGATCAGCACGTCGGCGCCGAGGGCGCGCAGCGCGTCGTGCTTTGCCGCTCGAGCGGTGCCCAGCACCCGGGCCCCGGTGGCGCGCGCCAACTGGATCGCGAAGGTGCCGATCCCGCTGCCGGCGCCGTGGACCAGGAGCGCCTCACCGGGTCGCAGTGCGGCGATGCCGTACACGTTGGACCAGACGGTGCACGCCACCTCGGGCAGCGCCGTGGCGTCGACCAGGGACACGCTGGCCGGGATCGGCAGCAGTTGCCCGGCCGGCACGGCGACGCGGGTGGCGTACCCGCCGCCGGACAGCAGCGCGCACACCTCGTCGCTGACCCGCCACCCGGTCACGTCGCGACCCAGCTCAGCCACCCGACCCGAGCATTCCAGCCCGGGGTACGGCGGCGCGCCTGGCGGCGGCGGATAGAAGCCCTGACGTTGTAGCAGGTCAGCGCGGTTGACGGCGGTCGCCGCGACGTCGACCACCACCTCGCCGGGCTGCGGCACGGGATCGGGCACCTCGTCCCAGCTCAGCACCTCAGGACCGCCGGGCGAAGGGATCGTGATCGCATGCACCCACGTGATGCTACGACCTGGTGCACCAGGTCGTTAGTGCTGCAGGGCGGCGAGCATCTGGTCTCGTACCCGATCAAGATGCCGTCGCATGACCTCGGCCGCGAGCGCGCCGCCGGCCTCGGCCACCGCCTCGGTCAGCGCGTCGTGGTCGTCGAGCGACGCGGCCGTGTGGGCCGGGTCGTCGGGGAGTTGGCTGCGCAGCAGGATCACCTGCTGCTGCGTCAGCCGGACCTGCTCGGCGATGCACGGGCTGCGGGCCGTTTCCAGTAGCGCGGTGTGAAAAGCGATATCCAGCCGGTACGGAAACGGCCCGCCCGCCTCGAACGACTCCCGCGACGCCGCGCAGACCTCGCGCAGCCGCCGCACGTCGTCTGCGGTGCGGCGGGCGGCCGCGTGCTGCGCCGCCGCGCACTCCAGCGCCGTGCGGAGCTCGAACATCGCCTGTACATCGGCCGGGCTGGCCGCCGCGACGAGAGCGCCCCGGTTCGGGCTGAGCACCAGCAGCCCTTCACTGGCGAGGTGCCGGATCGCTTCCCGCAGCGGGCCGCGGCTGATGCCCAGGCGATGCGCGACGGCGACTTCGTTGACGCGGGCGCCGGGTGTGATCTCCCCGGTG
>WHSM01000010.1 GCA_009380105.1 Micromonosporaceae bacterium | reverse complement strand
CCTTGCGGTCAGCCTTCAGGTCCGCCCGCGCCACCAGCTTGTCGCCCAGCAGCAGCGGCAGCACGTAGTAGCCGTGGACCCGCTTCGGGGCGGGCACGTAGATCTCGATGCGGTACCGGAACCCGAACAGCCGCTCGGTCCGCGACCGCTCCCAGATCAGCGGGTCGAACGGGCTGAGCAGCGCCGCCGCGTCGACCTTGCGGGGCAGCCGCGCCGCGTGGTGCAGGTACGCCGGCTGCCGCCACCCCTCGACCGCCACCGGCGTCAACTCGCCTGCGTCGACCAGCTCCGTCACGGCCGCCCGACTCTCAGCCGCCGCCAGACGGTAGTAGTCCCGCAGGTCGGTCTCGGTCGCCACGCCCAGCGCGACGGCCGCGGTGCGGATCAGCTCGCGATGCGCGTCGGGGCGCTCCGGGGTCGGGGCGTTGACCACCTCGGCGGGCAGCACCCGCTCGGGCACGTCGTACACCCGCTCGAAACTGCCGTTGCGACCCGCGGCCGTGACCTGACCCGACCAGAACAGGCACTCCAGGGCCTTCTTGGCGTCGCTCCAGTTCCACCCCCAGTGGTCCTTGTTACGCGGCGCGTCGTGCTCCACCTGACGCGCCGTCATCGGGCCCTTGGCCCGCACCTCGTCGAGCACCCAGCGCACGAACTCCGGGCGCTCGCGCACGAAGCGGCTCACGCCCCACTGGTGGCCCAGGTCCATCCGCCACCGCAGGTGCGGGTGCAGCCGCACCGGAAGCAACGACGCCTCGTGCCCCCAATACTCGAAGAGCCGTCGGGGCGAGCGCCCCGCGAGCCGGTCCAGCTGATCCATGGGGTACGGCCCCAGCCGGCTGAACAGCGGCATGTAGTGCGCGCGGAGCAGCACGTTGACCGAGTCGACCTGCAGCACCCCGAGGCGCTCGGCCATCCGTCGGACTCGGCGGACGTCGGGCGGCCCCGTCGGCGCGGGTTCGGCGAAACCCTGGGCGGCCAGGGCGATCCGGCGCGCTTGCGCCAAAGAGAGAGATTCACGTCGTACGGTCATAGTGCCGGCAGGCTAATCCACACCCCTGACATTCCTCCCGCCAGCCTCCCCCTCGTCGACGGCATCGCGCGAGGGCTTGCGTAGCCTGGGCGGCATGTCGCTCGGGTATGTGCGGCCGGCTCGTCCCGGTGACGCCGAAGAGGTCGCCAGAGTGCAGTTGGCGACGTGGCAGATGGCGTACCCGCGGTTCATTCCGCGATTCGCGATCGACCAAGTCGACCCGGAGTGGCTGATGCGGCGATGGCGCGCCGCGATCACCGAGCCGCCGAGCGCACGCCATCACGTGCTGGTGGCGGTCGAGCAGGCCGGCGGACCTCGCGAGACCACGCGCGACGAGCCCGCCTCGGGAGGTTCGCAGGAATCTCACCTGGTCGGCTTCGCGGCGATCGGCCCGGCCGACGAGACGGCGCTCACCCCGGACGAGGTGGCACCCGCCGCGGACGAGACGGCGGCGGCCGGCGAACCCGCTGGCGCGGACGAACCGGCGGGCGCGAGCCCGGACCTCCCCGATCTGGCGGCGATCACCGACCTGCTGGTCGAGCCGCGTTGGGGACGCCGTGGGCACGGCAGCCGGCTGCTCGCCGCGGCGGTGGAGGTGTGGCGCTCCGACGGCTTCACCCGCGCGGTCGCGTGGGCGTTCGAGAAGGACGCCGCGACGATCAAGTTCCTCACGTCCACCGGCTGGGAGCGCGACGGCGCGGCTCGGGCCCTCGACATCGACGGGATTCTCGCTCCACAGGCGCGGCTGCACGTCAGCCTGACCGACCCCGACCCCGAGTCCGCCTGACCCCGCTTTCGCGCGCCTGGGTCAGCGCTCTAGTAGGTGTTCCAGGCCCAGGGTCAGGCCGGGGCGCCGCACCACCTGGCGCACGGCGAGCAGCACGCCGGGCATGAACGAGGCGCGGTCGTACGAGTCGTGCCGGATCGTCAACGTCTCCCCTGTCCCGCCGAAGAGCACCTCCTGATGGGCCACCAGGCCACGAAGCCGCGACGAGTGCACCCGCACCCCCGCCACCTCCGCGCCCCGCGCGCCGTCCAGCGAGGACGTGGTCGCGTCCGGCATCGGCCCCATGCCGGCCTCCGCGCGGGTCTGCGCGATCAGCTCGGCGGTGCGCAGCGCGGTGCCGCTCGGCGCGTCCGCCTTGCCCGGGTGGTGCAGCTCGACGATCTCCGCCGACTCGAAGTACCTGGCGGCGCGGTGCGCGAACTGCATCGCCAGCACCGCGCCGATGGCGAAGTTCGGCGCGATCACGACACCGACGTCCGGTTTGTGCTCCAGCCAGCTCTCCACGCGCGCCACCCGCTCCGGGGTGAAGCCGGAGGTGCCGACCACGGCCGAGATCCCCTGGTCCACGCACCAGTGCAGGTTGTCCATCACCACGTCCGGCTGGGTGAAGTCCACGACGACATCGGCGCCGGCGTCGGAGAGGTTCGCCAGCCACTCGCCAGCGTCGATCATCGCGACGAGCTCCATGTCCTCGGCGTTGTCGACAGCTCGGCACGCCTCACTGCCCATCCGCCCCTGGGCCCCGAGCACCCCGACTCGGATGGACTCGCCGTTCGGCCCGGTCGCCTCGGTCACAGTGCCCGCCTTTCCATCAGCTTTCGCCGGTACGCGCTCAGGAGATCGCCGGCGCGAAGTCGTGGTCGGAGAACGGACCCACCACGGCCAGCGACATGGGCTGGTTCAGCAGCTCGGAGGCTATCGAATGGACCTCGTCGACAGTGACCGCGTGCACCTTCGCCAGCAGCTCGTCCACGCTGAGCAGATCGCCGTACAGCAGCTCGCCCTTGCCGAGCTGGCTCATCCGTGAGCCGGTGTCCTCCATGCCCAGCACCAGTGAGCCTTTCAGCATGCCTTTGCCGCGCTCGATCTCCCCGTCGGTGAGCGCTCCCGACGCCACGGCGGCGAGCTGCTCCCGGGCCAGCGACAGCACCTCGTCGGCCTTGCCCGGGGCGCAGCCGGCGTAGACGCCGAACAGGCCGGTGTCGGCGTACTGGCTGGTGTGTGAGTAGACCGAGTACGCCAGGCCGCGCCGCTCCCGGATCTCCTGGAACAGCCGGCTGGACATGCCGCCGCCGAGCGCGTTGTTGAGCACCCCGATCGCGAACCGCCGCTCGTCGAGCCGGGCCGGGGCCGGGCAGCCGAGCAGCAGATTCGCCTGCTCGGTGTCCTTGCCGCGCACCAGCGACTGCGACGCGGCCGGGGTCGGCTTGCCGGCGGGACGCAGTGGCGCCGGCGTGCCGTCGGCGGCGAACCGGCCGCGCGCGAACGCCTCGCGCACCGCGGCGACCACGGCGGAGTGCTCCAGGTTTCCCGCGGCGGTGACGACGAGCTGCGGCGCGGTGTACCGGCGCCGGTAGAAGCCGAGCAACTGGTCGCGGGTCATCGCGGAGATGCTCTCGACGCTGCCCGAGATCGGCCGGCCAAGCGGGTGGTCGCCGAGCACCGCGCGGTAGAACAGGTCGTGAGCCAGGTCAGCCGGCTCGTCGTCGTTCATGGCGATCTCTTCGAGGATGACGCCGCGCTCGGTCTCGACATCCTCGTCGTCAAGGAGCGAGCCGGTCACCACGTCGCACATCACGTCGATCGCCAACGGCAGATCCTGGTCGAGCACACGCGCGTAGTAACAGGTGTGCTCCTTGGTGGTGAACGCGTTGGTCTCGCCGCCCACCGCCTCCAGCGCCGCCGAGATCTCCAGCGCGGTACGCCGCGCCGTGCCCTTGTAGAGCAGGTGCTCCAGGAAGTGCGAGCCGCCGGCCAGCGGCGCGGTCTCGTCGCGGGAGCCGACCCTGGCCCAGATCCCGAACGAGACGCTGCGCATCGCCGGAATCGCCTCGGTGAGCACCCGCAGGCCGTTCGGCAGCACAGTGCGCCGCACCGTGCCTTTGAGCGGGTCCGACATCAACGTGCGCGTATGCGCCCGCGCCGCCCCTCTGGGCGACGCGGGCGCAGCGGTCAGCCGATCAGTCACCGACGCCGCTGGCGACGCCGGTGCCGCTCACCCTCGCCGTCACCCGAGCGCTCCGAGCCTTCGCCAGCCGGCCCGTCGCCACCGGGGCGGTCCCCGCCGCCGGCCTCACGAGGAGCCGCCTCGCGAGGCGCGGCGTTCTCCGCGCCGGCCTTGTCGAGGTAGATCTTGCCGCGCTGGTCGATGTCGGCGATCTGCACCTCGACCTTGTCGCCGACGTTGAGGTAGTCCTCGACCTTGTCGATCCGCTTGCCGTCTCCGATCTTGGAGATGTGCAGCAGGCCGTCGCGGCCGGGTGTCAGCGAGACGAACGCGCCGAACGCCGTGGTCTTCACAACCGTGCCGAGGAACCGGTCGCCCACCTTCGGCATCTGCGGGTTCGCGATCGCATTGACCCGCTCCACGGCGGCCTCCGCCGACGGGCCGTCGGTCGAGCCGATGTAGATCGTGCCGTCGTCCTCGATGGACAGGTCCGCGCCGGTCTCGTCCTGGATCGCGTTGATGGTCTGGCCCTTCGGCCCGATCACCATGCCGATCTTGTCGACCGGGATCTTGATGGCGATCACACGAGGCGCGTACGGCGACATCTCGGCGGTCGCCCCGATCGCCTCCTGCATCACGTCGAGGATCGCCAGCCGGGCGTCCCGGGCCTGCTGCAGCGCGCTGGCCAGCACGTCCGACGGGATGCCGTCGAGCTTGGTGTCCAGCTGCAACGCGGTCACGAAATCGCGGGTGCCGGCGACCTTGAAGTCCATGTCGCCGTACGCGTCCTCGACTCCCAGGATGTCGGTGATCGCGACGTAGGAGGTCTTGCCGTCGACCTCGTCGGAGATGAGGCCCATCGCGATGCCGGCCACCGGAGCGGCCAGCGGCACGCCGGCCGCCATCAGGCTCATGGTGCTGGCGCACACCGAACCCATGGACGTGGAGCCGTTGGACGCGATCGCCTCGGAGACCTGGCGGATCGCGTACGGGAACTCCTCCCGCTTCGGCAGCACCGGCAGCAGCGCCCGCTCGGCGAGCGCCCCGTGGCCGATCTCGCGGCGCTTCGGCGAGCCGACCCGACCGGTCTCACCGGTGGAGTACGGCGGGAAGTTGTAGTTGTGCATGTAGCGCTTGGACTTCTGCGGCGACAGGGTGTCCAGCGTCTGCTCCAGGCGGAGCATGTTCAACGTGGTGACCCCGAGGATCTGGGTCTCACCGCGCTCGAACAGCGCCGAGCCGTGCACGCGCGGCAGCACGTCGATCTCGGCGGCCAGCGGCCGGATGTCGCGCGGGCCGCGGCCGTCGACGCGCACCTGGTCGCGCAGCACCCGCTGCCGCACCAGCTTCTTGGTCAGCGAGCGGATCGCGGCGCCGACCTCCTTGTCGCGCTCGGCGAACCGCTCCGCGAGACCCTCCTTGGTCGACTCCTTGATCCGGTCCAGCTCGGCTTCGCGCTCCTGCTTGCCGGCGATCTTCAGGGCCTCGGCCAGCTCGGTCGAGGCGGCCGCCTCGACGGCCTCGTGCACGTCATCGCCGTAGTCGGCGAAGACCGGGAACTCGGCGGTCGGCTTGGCGGCGACGCCGGCCAGCTTGCTCTGCGCCCGACACAGCTCGGCGATAGCCGGCTTGGCGGCCTCCAGGCCGCTGGCCACGACGTCCTCGGTCGGGGAGGTCGCCCCGCCGCTGATCAGCTGGATCACGTTGTCGGGGGCCTCGGCCTCGACCATCATGATCGCCACGTCGCCGTCCTCCAGCAGCCGGCCCGCGACCACCATGTCGAAGGTGGCGCGCTCCAGCTCCTCAACGGTCGGGAATGCCACCCACTGGCCGTCGATGTGCGCCATGCGCGTGGCGCCGACCGGACCCGAGAACGGCAGCCCGGCGAGCATCGTGGACATCGACGCGGCGTTGATCGCCACCACGTCGTACGGGTGCGCCGGGTCCAGGGCGAGGATCGTCTCGACCACCTGCACCTCGTTGCGCAGCCCCTTGACGAAGCTGGGGCGCAGCGGCCGGTCGATGAGCCGGCAGGTCAGGATCGCCTCTTCGCTGGGCCGGCCTTCGCGGCGGAAGAACGAGCCGGGAATCCGCCCGGCGGCGTACATCCGCTCTTCGACGTCGACGGTGAGCGGGAAGAAGTCCAGGAACTCCTTGGGCTGCTTGCCCGCGGTGGTGGCCGAGAGCACGACCGTGTCGCCGAGTTGGGCGACCACGCTGCCCGCGGCCTGGCGGGCGAGTCGGCCGGTGGAGAGCGAAATCTCCCGGGTCCCGAAGCTGCCGTTGTCGATCACCGCTCGGGAGACGTGCTCCCCTAGCACTGCTGTCGATTGGTTGGTTTCTGTCATGGTGCGAACTGCTCCTTCGTTTCGCTGACACGGCCGTGCCGTGTCATTGATCGGCCACACCGGGTCGATCGGGGAGCTGCTCCGCGCCGGTCTTCGATCGAAGTCCCCGGGGCGGGTTCGCGCGTGTCGCGCGCGAACGCCCGGAGACCACTACCGAGGACCGGAGCGCGCCAAGCTCCCCAGCCATCTGCCCTCTGTGCCAGCCGTAAATAATCGAACCTCCTCCCCAGACTCTATTCCTGAGGAGGAGGTTCGCCGTGTTAACGCCGCAGACCGAGTCGTTCGATGAGCGAACGGTAGCGGGTGATGTCGTTGTTGCTGAGGTACTTCAGCAGCCGGCGACGCCGTCCGACCAGCAACAGCAGGCCGCGCCTGCTGTGGTGGTCGTGTTTGTGCGTCTTGAGGTGCTCGGTGAGGTCCTTGATGCGCTTGGTGAGCACCGCGACCTGGACCTCGGGCGAGCCGGTGTCGCCCTCTCCGGTGGCGTACTCAGAAATGATCTTGTTCTTCTCAGCAGCGTCGAGCGCCATGTTCTCCCTTTTCATGGTGTTGGGTCGCGCCAGAATCTCGCACCCACGGCGCCGTGCAGGCATGCGAGACCACGCCGATGACTCGGCGTGGCACAAGGTTAGCAGTCCGGGGCTGCCCCGCTCCGCGGGCCACGCCGCTCGCCCCTATGTCAGCAGGTCCCGGGTCCGGGAGATGTCCCGTTCAATCTGCGCCGTGAGCAGCTCCACCGTGTCGTACGCCCGCATGTCCCGCAGCCGGGCGATGAAGTCCAGGCACACCCGCTCGCCGTACAGGTCCTCGTGAAAGTCGAGCACATGCGCCTCGACCCGCCGGTCCTGGCCGGAGAACGTCGGGTTGGTGCCGATGCTGACGGCCGCCGGCAGCCGGTCGCCGGCCTTGTCCCGCACCAGCCAGGCCGCGTACACGCCGTCGGCGGGGATCGCGGCGTACGGGTGCGACATCAGGTTCGCCGTCGGGTAGCCGAGCAGCCGGCCGCGCCGGTCGCCGCGCACCACCACGCCTTCCAGCCGGTGCGGCCGGCCCAGGGCCGCCGCGGCCGCGCTCACGTCACCGGCGTCCACGCAGGACCGGATGTACGTGGAGCTGAAGATCGCCCCGTCCTCCTCGCCGACCAGCGGCGCGCCTTCGACGGCGAAGCCGAATGTGCGGCCGAGCCGGGTCAGCATCGCGACGTCGCCGGCCGCCTTGTGCCCGAACCGGAAGTTCTCCCCCACCACCACCAGCGCGGCGTGCAGGTGCTCCACGAGCATGTCGTGGGTGAACTCCTCGGCGGAGATCCGGCTGAACTCCGGGGTGAACGGCTGCACGCACAGCACGTCCACGCCGAGCCGCTCGATCAGCTCCGACTTGCGCGTCGGCTCCGTGAGCATCGCCGGATGGCTCCCCGGCCGCACCACTTCGGACGGGTGCGGGTCGAAGGTGAGCACCACCGAGCGCAGGCCCCGGTCGGCGGCCCGCTTCACGGCGTGGCCGATGATCTGCTGATGCCCCCGGTGCACTCCGTCGAACACCCCGATGGTCACCACCGAACGACCCCAGCCGCTCGGCACGTTGGAAACCCCACGCCACCGCTGCATCCTGCCCTCCCCGGCTGACGCGCTCCGCTTCCGAGCGCTCTGCTGGTCTGGTTCTGGAACGGCCTCTTCGCCGACGTTCTCCGCGGGGTCTAACACCATCGATGCCTCTTCAGTCACGGCTCGCGGGCGCGAGCACTGCCTCGGGGCGGGCCAGGCCGCCGCGTTCCACCACCACCGCGAGCACCCCGCCATCCGGTCCGAACACCGCGTACGGCCCGTCGATTCCGACTCCGGGCAGCGGGTTGCCGTGCGACATTCGCGCCGCGTCCGCCTCGGCGAGGTCGCGGCGCGGGAACAGCGCGGCCGCCGCCTCCGACAGCGACATCCTGACTGGCCGGCCGCTCTCGAGCTCCTCCAGCGTCGCCGCGTCGCCCAGCGTGAAATGCCCCACCCGGGTGCGCCGCAGCGCGGTCAGGTGGCCGCCGACGCCGAGCGCGGCGCCGAGATCCCGGGCGATGGCGCGCACGTACGTGCCGGTCGAGCACTCGACCTCCACGTCGCAGTCGAGCAGCTCCGGCTCGGGCCGGCGCGTCGCCAGCAGCTCCAGCCGCTCGATCCGCACCGGCCGGGCCTTGAGCTCGACCTGCTCGCCGGCGCGCACCCGCGCGTAGGAGCGCCGGCCGTCGATCTTGATCGCGCTGACCGCGCTCGGAATCTGCTCGACGTCGCCGGCAAGCGCGGCGAGCCCGGCCCTGACCTGGTCCTCGGCCACACCGCTCGCATCAGCTCTGCTGAGCTGCTCGCCGTCGGCGTCGTCGGTCACCGTCGCCACGCCGAGTCGGATCGTCGCCGTGTACGCCTTATCGCTGCCGCTGACGAAAGTCAGCAGTCTGGTGGCGCGACCGAACGCGACCACCAGCACCCCGGTGGCCATCGGGTCGAGCGTGCCGCCGTGGCCGACGCGGCGCGTGTTCGCGATCCGGCGGATCCGCGCCACGACGTCATGCGAGGTCATCTCGGCCGGCTTGTCCACCACCGTCAGCCCGTCAACCCCGCTGTCGCGCCGTCCGCTCCTCCTGCCCACGATGGTCCAGCCTCTCAGACGGCGCCGGGGACGGCCCAGCGGCCGCCGGCCAGGCGCGCGGCGAGGGCGGCCAGGCGCGCGGTCACGAAGAGCGCCAGGCCGGCCCAGATGCCACCGATGCCGAGATTCAGCGCGTACGCCAGCCAGATCGCCGGCAGGAACACACCCAGGGCCGACACGAGCATCAGGTTGCGCAGATACCTCACGTCCCCGGCACCGATCATCACGCCGTCCAGCGCGAACACGACCCCGGCGAACGGCAGCATGCCGACGAACCACGGCCACGCGATCGCCGCCTGCTTCAGCACCTCGGGGTCGTCGGTGAAGATCCGGGGCAGCACGGCGTACGCGGCTCCGATCGCCGCGGCGAGCGCGAGGCCGCAGACGGCGCCGATCCTGGCGATTTCGCGAGCGGCCGACTTCGCCGAGTCGACCCGCCCCGCGCCGAGGTCGGCGCCGATCAACGACTGCGCCGCGATCGCCACGGCGTCCAGGAGCAGCGCGCAGAAGAACCACAGCTGCAGCGCGATGTGGTGGGCGCCGAGCGGCCCCGCCCCGAACCGGGCCGCGACCGCCGCCGCGGACAGGAAGCACACCTGGAAGGACACGGTGCGCAGCACCAGGTCCCGTCCCATGCCGAGCTGCCCGGTCAGGATCGACCGTTCCGGCCGCAGCGACGGCTTCTCGGCCACGAGCGCCCGCAGGAACAGGCCTGCCGAGACGGCCTGGGCCACCACGTTCGCGACCGCGGAGCCGATCAGCCCGAGACCTGCCGGATAGACCAGCAGCGGGCAGAGCGCCGCGGAGAGCAGATTGGCCCCGAGCACGTACCGCAGCGGCCGGGACGCGTCCTGCACACCCCGCATCCAGCCGTTGCCGGCCAGGGTGAGCAGGATGCCGGGCGCGCCGAGGGAGGCGACCCGCAGCCACTGCTCGGCCGCTGCGGCGACCTGCGCGGACTCCGCGCCAGACCCGGCGAGCGCCGCCGCGACCGGGCCGGCGAACAACTGCGCGGCCACGATGAAGCCCGTGCCGAACGCGACGGCCAGCCACGACGCCTGCACGCCTTCGGCCACCGCCTCCGCGCGTTGGCCGGCACCGTACAGCCGGGCGGCGCGGGCCGTGGTGCCGTACGCCAGGAAGTTGCCCAGGATCGTCGCCACCGACAGCACGGCTCCGCCAAGCGCCACCGCGCCCAACGGAACCCGCCCGAGGTGGCCCACCACGGCGGTGTCCACGAGCACGTACATCGGCTCGGCCGCCAGCACGACCAGGGCCGGGGCCGCGAGCGAGGCGATCCGGCGCAGTGACGGCGTCTGGGTCGGTCCGGCGACTGTCACGGCCTCATGGTGACACGGCAAGGTAATGAGCGTAAGGCCGTGTGATACCTTACATTGCTATCCAGGGACGATTGCCGCGACACGCCGCCGCGGCAGGCAGCCATCCCTTGATCATCGCGAAAGGCAGCGGCTCAGCCGCGGCGGTCCAGCGAACGCTGCACCGCGCGCATGGCCTCCACGCGCTGCTCCTCACGGGAGTTCTCGCGCCGTTGGTCGGTGTGGTCCTTGGTCTGCACCATGGTCGCCATGATCATGTCCCTGCGTGAAGTCGGTGTCCCCGCGCCCAGGCGGGCTGTGACTCGGTCGAAATGCTCGGTGAAGGTTGTGGCTCACCCACACGGGAGTCGACGAGCACAGGACCGATGTTGGTGATCGATCCCGACGAGCAGGTGGACCGGATCGCGACCCACCACGCGCACCGAAATGGTCGGCTCCCAGCTAATGCACGGCCAGCGGCACCCTCCGCGACGGGGTGCCGGCCTTGGTCAGGCCCCGTCGCGGCAGCTAAGAATCCGTACGATGCGCATTACGACTTACGGTAGCCGCGATTCCACGGTTCGACGTTACTTTCCCGTATCGCGGGACAACTCTGGACGTACGGCCGAGACTCAGGCCGAGGTCGCGTGATCGCCGAGCGTCGCCCGCAGTGCGTCGATCACACGCGTCAGGTCACCCTCGCCGGTGAACCCGGCGGCGTATCGGTGCCCGCCGCCACCCAGCGCCGCGGCCGCGGCGGCCACGTTCACCGCGCCCCTGCTGCGCAGCGACACCGCCCACTCCTCGTCCGCGAGCTGCTTCGCGACACAGGCGACGTCGGCCTCCTCGACGCTGCGCACGACGTCGATCAGGCTCTCCAGCACGTGCGCCGGCTGGTCGTGGCGCGCCAGATCGTCCAGGGTGGCGTACGTCCAGACGAAACCCGCCCCGTCGGCGGCCTCGGGCTCAAGGCAGAGCCGGCCCAGCGCCTCGCCGAAGATCCGCAGCGCCCCGAGCGGGCGGGCGTCGAACAGCCGGCGGCTGATCTCGTAGTGGTCGACGCCGGCCTGCAGCAGCCGTGCCGCGAACTGGTGCACCTTTGGCGTCGTCGCCTGGTACTTGAACGAGCCGGTGTCGGTGGCGAGCGCCACGTACAGGCATTCGGCGATCTCCCGGTCGAGCGGCACGCCGAGCCGCCGCACCAGCTCGTCGACGACCAGGCCGGTCGCCGCGGCGTGCGGATCCACGAGGTTGACGGTGCCGAACCCCGGGTTCGAGGCGTGGTGGTCGAGCACCACGACGTGCTTGGCGCCCGCCATCCGGTCGGCGAACTCGCCCAGCCGGCCGACGCTGGCCGCGTCGAACGTGAGCATCACGTCAGGCTCGCGGTCCGTGTCCTCGGGGGCGGTCAGCAGGTCGATGCCCGGCAACCACGCGAACATCTCCGGCAGCTCCTGCGGGCCCGGGAAGGCCGCCTGCGCCGGGCGGCCGAGCCGCCGCAGCGCCAACGCGCACCCGAGCATGCTGCCGAGGGCGTCGCCGTCGGGATTGACGTGACACACCAGCAGCGGCCGCTCCGCGTCCGAGATCGCCGCGACGGCCTGCCGCCAGCTCTCTTCGCTGATCGCGGGCTGGCCGTCGCCGTCCACGGCCGCGGCTGTGGACGGCGCGGGCGACGACGCGCCCAGCGGACTCACGACTGACCCTCGGAGCCGCCCTCAAAACCCTCCAGCCGGTACGGCTGCGGGTCACCGGCCGGCCTGGCGCCAGCCGCGATCTGGTGCACCTGAGCATCGGCGTCGCGGGCTTTGGCGAGCAACTCGTCGATGTGCTCCGCCTGCTCGGGGATCTGGTCGGTGACGAAGGCGATGGACGGGGACTGGCGTAGGCCCAGCCGCTTGCCGACGACGCTGCGGAGCAGGCCCTTCGCGCTGTCCAGAGCGGCGGCGGAGTCATCGTGAGCCGCGGCGTCCCCGTACACGGTGTAGTACACCGTCGCTTCGCGCAGGTCCGCCGTGAGCTTCACGTCGGTGATCGTCACCATGCCGACGCGAGGGTCCTTGACCTGCTTACGGAGAGCGGCGGCCACCAGCTCCCGGATCCGCTCAGCGTGACGGCGTACCCGGGCGGGGTCAGTCATCTCTCCTCCTCGGTTTGTGTGGGTTCGTGGGCGCCCCTTAGAAGACAGTACTCACCCCGTCCGTGGGTCGCCGTCCGGCGGACGGGGGACCGTGACCCGCCGCCGGATCCCGCTGTCAGTCATCGTCGCCGATCAGTCGCCGCCGCACGCTGAGCAGCTCCAACTCGGGCCGGCCCATGATCACCCGTTCGCTGGAGTCGAGCACCCGGCGCACGTGCTCGGCGTCGGCCGCCACCGCGGCGACGCCCACCTCGGCCCGGCCGTACCGGTCCAGGGCGCCCACCTCGGCGACCGAGATCTCGAGTTTGCGCAGCGCTGCGAGGACCGGCCGCACGTACGAACGCTTGATCTTCAACGTCCGCGAGTCGGACGGCAGCAGCACATCGAAGACGGCCGTGCCGGTGTACATGCGCGCTCCAGGAAGTCGCCGGGGCCGGATCTGATCATGCGTTGGGCGCTGTGCCGCGCGACCCGCCGGTCGCTCCGCCGCACAGCGCCCAATGCATGACCAACAATCGGGTTAGGCCCGCCCGGGTTGGGGTGTGAGCCCCTTCTGGGTTGGGACCCGTGGGCCCGCCCAGTTCGGGCGGGCCCGTGGATCCGTCAGTCGCGGGGCTTCTCGCGCATCTCGAAGCACTCGATGACGTCGCCGACCTTGATGTCGTTGAAGTTGCTCAACGTCAGACCGCACTCGAAGCCCTCGCGGACCTCGGTGGAATCGTCGGTGAAGCGACGCAGCGAGGCGATGCTGACGTTCTCCGCCACCACCGCACTGTCCCGCACCAGACGCGCCTTGCCGTTGCGCCGGATGATGCCTGAGGTGACCATGCAGCCGGCGATGTTGCCGAACTTGCTGGAGCGGAACACCTCGCGGACCTCGGCAGAGCCGAGCGCGATCTCCTCGTAGATCGGCTTGAGCAGACCCTTGAGCGCCGCCTCGATCTCCTCGATCGCCTGGTAGATCACGCTGTAGTAGCGGATCTCCACGCCCTCGCGCTCGGCCAGCTCCCGCGCCTTGGGGTCGGGCCGGACGTTGAAGCCGATGATGATCGAGTCGTCCGTGGTGGCGAGGTTGACGTCGCTCTCGGAGATGGCGCCGACGCCGCGGTGGATGATCTTGAGCTGCACCTCGTCGGACACGTCCAGCTTTACCAACGCGTCCTCGAGCGCCTCCACCGAACCGGAGACGTCACCCTTGAGGACCAGCGAGAGCGTGGTCTTCTCGCCCTCTTTGATCTTCTCCAGGATCGACTCCAGCGTCGCCCGGCTGCGGCTGGCCGCCTGCTGGGCGGCGCGCTCCCGCGCCTGGCGCTGCTCGGCGATCTGCCGGGCCACACGGTCCTCGCGGACAGCGATCACCGTGTCGCCGGCGCCGGGCACCTGGGTGAGACCCAGCACCAGCACCGGACGCGACGGGCCCGCCTCGGGAATCTGCTTGCCGAACTCGTCGAGCATCGCCCGCACCCGGCCGTGCGCGTCGCCGACCACGATCGAGTCGCCGACCCGCAGGGTGCCCTTCTCCACCAGCACGGTCGCCACAGGGCCACGGCCCTTGTCGAGATGCGCCTCGATCGCCTTGCCCTGCGCATGCCCGTCGATCGGGGCGGTCAGCTCCAGCGACGCGTCCGCGGTCAGCAGGACCGCCTCAAGGAGGCCGTCGATGCCGATCCGCGGCTTCGCCGCGACGTCGACGAACATCGTCTCGCCGCCGTACTCCTCCGCGACGAGGCCGTACTCGGTCAGCTGCTGGCGCACCTTGCCGGGGTTGGCGTTGGGCAGGTCGATCTTGTTGACCGCGACCACGATCTCGACCCCGGCGGCCTTGGCGTGGTTGAGCGCCTCGACCGTCTGCGGCATCACGCCGTCGTCGGCCGCCACGACCAGGATCACGATGTCGGTGACCTGAGCGCCGCGGGCACGCATGGCGGTGAACGCCTCGTGACCCGGGGTGTCGATGAACGTGATCGCCCGGTCGACGCTCTCGTGCTCGACGTGCACCTGATAGGCGCCGATGTGCTGGGTGATGCCGCCGGCCTCGCCCTCGACCACGTTCGTGCTGCGGATCGCGTCCAGCAGCTTCGTCTTACCGTGGTCGACGTGGCCCATCACGGTCACCACCGGCGGACGGCTGCCCAGCGTCACGGACTCGACCTCGGCGTCGAGGTCGATGTTGAACTGGGCCAGCAGCTCGCGGTCCTCGTCCTCCGGGCTGACGATCTGCACGTCGTACCCGAGGTGCTCACCGAGCAGCAGCAACATGTCGTCGGTGCAGGACTGGGTGGCCGTGACCATCTCGCCCAGGTTGAACATCTCCTGGACCAGCGAGCCCGGGTTGGCGTTGATCTTGTCGGCGAAGTCCGACAGCGAGGCGCCGCGCGGGAGCCGGATCGCCTGACCCTGGCCCTTGGGGGCGCCCGAGCTCATCTGCGGAGCGGACAGGTTGTCGAACTCTTGTCTGCGCTGCTTCTTCGACTTCCGGCCCCGTGTCGGCCTGCCGCCGGGACGGCCGAACGCGCCGCCGGTGCTGCCGCGACCACGGCCACCGCCACCGGGACGTCCGCCACCGCGGAAACCGCCGCCGGCCGGAGCGCCACCACCACCACCGCCGCCACCACCACCGCCGCCACCGCCGGGACCGCCGCGGTAGCCACCACCGCCACCGCCGCCGCCACCGCCGCCACCGGGGCCGCCGCGGAAGCCACCACCGCCGCCACCGCCGCCACCGCCGCCACCGCCAGGACGGCCGGCGCCACGCCCGCCACCGCCGGCGCGCTCACCGCCGCCGGGACGACCGGGACCGCCGCCACCGGGGCGACCGGGACGCTGACTGGGCATCTGTGAGGGATTCGGCCGCGGCGGCATCTGGGACGGGCTCGGCCGAGACGGCGTCTGCCCGGAGTCCTGGCGCGGGCCAGCGGCCGGGGCGGCGCCTCGACCAGAGGAGCCGGTGATCCCGAACGGGTTGTTGCCGGGCCGAGCCGCTGGACGCGGACCGGGCCGCGGGCCCGGGCGCGGCGG
The DNA here is from genome assembly GCA_009380105.1 of Micromonosporaceae bacterium. Classification (GTDB taxonomy): domain Bacteria; phylum Actinomycetota; class Actinomycetes; order Mycobacteriales; family Micromonosporaceae; genus WHSM01. The sequence continues at coordinate 14,237 of WHSM01000010.1, read as the reverse complement.
CACGAGCGTGGGGGCGGGCTTCGGGGCAGCCGGCGTGACAACGCCGCCCCCCGACTCCGCGTCGTCCTGCTTGCGCTGCTGCGCGGCCTTGACCGCGGCCTCCTGCTCGCGCTTGAGACGGACCGCGCGAACCTCTGCCGCGGCGACCTCGATGTCGTGAGCGCTGGCAGGGGTCACCGCGGCCGCGGGCGGCGGGGCTGGGGCCGGGACCGGCTTCTTGGGAGCCGCCTTCTTCGCCGCGCCGGCAGGGCGTGGCTTGGCGGAGGCGGGTCCAGCGGGAGCGGCGGGCTTCGCAGGCGCCGCCTGCTGGCTGGCCGTGAACACCTCCCGCAGCCGACGCGCCACAGGCGCCTCGACGGTGCTTGACGCGGACTTGACGAACTCTCCAAGCTCACTGAGCTTGGTGAGCACTACTTTGCTCGACACACCGAGCTCTTTGGCGAGCTCGTGTACGCGGGCCTTGCCTGCCACTGCACTCCTCATCTCGAGGTCGGCGGGCAGCCCGCACGACCTCACTCGTCCACTTGAAGCCTGCTCATCGCGACTTCATCGTGCGCTCATGTTGGTCGACCTACCTTGCTGTCTCGGCGTCGCCTGGCGGCGCGCCTGCGCTGGACTCCGGAACCGCTGCTCGCTCGTCGATGTGCTCACGCAGCGACGCGATGTCGATGACACCGGTCACGCGAAACGCGCGCCCAAACGCTCGGCGGCGCTCCGCTTGCGCGAGGCAAGCCGGGTCGGGATGCAGATGGGCTCCCCGGCCCGGCCGTCGGCGAGTGGGATCAGGCACAAGCCGATAACCGGATTCGTGCTCGACCGCCACCACACGCAGCAACTCGGAGGCTGGCGCGCGTTTCCGGCAACCCACGCAGGTGCGCACCGGATACGCGCGGCGTACCACGGAGAAGTCTACCTCTATGCCCCGGCGCTTGCCGCGCCAGCCTCGCCGGGCACCGGCTGCGCGGACCCGTGCACCGCGGGACTGCCCGGCGCCTCGGTGTCTGGGCGGATGTCGATACGCCAACCGGTCAACCGCGCCGCGAGTCGGGCATTCTGCCCTTCTCGCCCGATCGCGAGCGACAACTGGAAGTCCGGGACCACCACCCGCGCTGTCTTCGCCGCCTCGTCGATCACCTCGATACGCAACGCTTTGGCTGGTGAGAGCGCGTTTCCCACGAAGGTCGCCGGGGCGTCGGACCAATCGATGATGTCGATCTTCTCGCCGTGCAGCTCGCTCATCACCGAGCGCACCCGAGTGCCCATGGGACCGATGCAGGCGCCTTTCGGGTTCACGCCGGGCACCGTCGACCGCACCGCGATCTTGGTGCGGTGACCTGCCTCACGCGCGATCGCGGCGATCTCCACGGTGCCGTCGGCGATCTCGGGCACCTCCAGGGAGAAGAGCCGCTTCACCAGGTTCGGATGCGACCGCGACAGCGTGATCTGCGGGCCCCGGAAGCCCTTGGAGACGTGCACCACCACGCACTTGATCCGCTGGCCGTGCTCGTACAGCTCCCCCGGCACCTGCTCCCCGGGCGGCAGCGTGCCCTCGACCTTGCCGAGGTCGATCACCACGATGCCCTTCTCGGCGCGGGCCTCGTGCGCCTGGATCACGCCGGTGACGATGTCGCCTTCCTTGCCCGCGTACTCGCCGTAGTTGACCTCGTCGGTGGCCTCCCGCAGCCGCTGCAGGATCACCTGCTTGGCGGTCATGGCGGCGATCCGCCCGAAGTCGTGCGGGGTGTCGTCCCACTCGCGGAGCACGTTGCCGTCGGCGTCCATCTCCTGCGCGTGGACCTCGGCGATGCCGGTCTTGCGGTCCACGGCGACCCGCGCGTGCGGATGGGCGCCCTCGGTGTGCCGGTAGGCGCTGAGCAATGCTGTCTCGATCGCGTTGAGGATCGTGTCGAAGGGGATGTCCCGCTCACGCTCCAGCGCTCGCAGGGCTGCGAGGTCGATGTTCATGCCTCCTCCTTCCCCCGCCTGGATCCGGGTTTGCCGCCGGGTCTACTGCCATCCTTGCTCGTCTCGGGGCGATCTGGCTTGCCGAATTCGATCTGCACCTTGCCGGGGCCAAGATCCTCGTACGCCGCCGTGTGCTCCTCGCCGTCGACGTCGAGCGTCACGCCCGCCTCGTCGACGGCTGTCACGCGCCCGGTCCGGGCAACCTGGCCGACGCGCACCTTGACCAGCCGGCCGCGGTTGCGCCGCCAGTGGCGGGGCAGCGTCAGCGGCCGGTCGACGCCGGGCGAGCTGACCTCCAGCGTGTAGCCGCCGGGGCTGATCGGGCTGCCGCCCGCCTCGGCCTCGTCGAGCGCGGCCGAGATGTCCCGGGACAGGTCGGCGATCGCGTCGGAGCTCACGCCGTCCTCGCCGTCGACGACGACCCGCACCACGCTGCGGTTGCCCGCTCTGGAGACGGCGAGCTCCTCCAGGTCGTACCCGGCCTTGGTCAGGATCGGCCCGACCGCCTCCCGCAGCCGCTCCTTCTGGCTGGCCTTGCCGCTGGCGCCGCCCGATGCCGCGCCGGGCCGGTCTGGTGACGTCATGACCGATACCTCCCGTCGCGTCATCGCGATTGTCCGCGCAGCAAGACTTGCAGCCGCCGGAATCCGGCGGCTGCGGTGAGCCTAACCCGGGGGCGCGCGGCAACCACCCGCGGCACGCGCGTAGCCACGAGGTGAAAGACTTGCGCGGCACTGCACGAGGTGGGGGGACATGACTGCTGGAGCTGGCCCGACCCGGCGCGCCGTGCTCGGCCGAGCGCTCGGCTGCGCCGTCGCAGCAGGGGCGACGCTCTCCGGCTGCGGCTGGATCAACCCGGAGCCGGAGCCGCCGCACCCCCTGTTGGGGCTGTGGTCCGCCACGCGCGAGTTGCTGGCGCGCTATCAGGCGACGATCGGCGCGCACCCCGGGTTGGCGGAGCGCCTGGCCCCGTTGCGGGACGACCACAGGGCGCACCTGAAGGAGCTGGCCAAGGCGATCGGGCCGCAGGCCTCCGCGTCGCCCTCGGCCAGCGCGTCCCCGAGCCCCGTGCCGGACGACGAGAAGGGCGCGCTGGAGGAGTTGCGGCGGGCCGAGAAGGATGCGCAGGCCGCCGCGACGGCCGCGTGCCTGAAAGCCAAGACGGCCGTCGCCCCCCTGCTGGGGTCGATCGCGGCCAGCCGGGCGACGCACCGGGAGGTCCTGGCGTGAGCGCTCCGTCACCGATGTTCGAGCCCAGCGAGGTGCGCCCATGACAGGGCTCGCCGAGGCCCTCGCGGCCGAGCACGCCGCGATTTTCGGGTACGGAGTCGTGGGCGCGCATCTGAAGCGGTCGCTGCGCAAGACCGGGCGGGCCGCCGAGGAGGCGCACCGGGATCTGCGGGACGCGGTGCTCCAGCGCCTCACGGACAAGAGCGCCACGCCGCCGGGCGCCGAGCCGGCGTACACACTCCCCTTCGAAGTGACCGACTCCGCCAGCGCGGTGAGGTTGGCGATCCACCTGGAGGAGGCAGCCGCCGCGGTCTGGCGGGCAGCGCTCGCCGGCACGAAGGGCGCGGACCGCAAGCTGTGCCTCGACGCGCTGGTGACATGCGCGGTGCGGGCCACGCGATGGCGCGTCGCGGCCAAGCAGCCGCCCACGGTCGCGTTCCCCGGCGCCCCGCGCTGACCTGCCACCGGCCGCGCGCGGGCCCGCCAGCGCCGACGGCGCCGGGCGAGGTGTCGCCAAGACCGGCCGCCGTGCCGGAGAATGTGCCTCGTGCCCAGCACCGCGCTACCCAGCACGCCGCCCTGGCATGTCGCCGAGGACGTGGCCGACGCCGTCCAACGCAAGTGGACCGCGGATGTGGTGGCGATCGGCGTGCACGGCGCGCTCGCGCACGGCGACGAGTCGGGATCGGTCGACATCGTGGTGGTGACGTACCGGGAAGGAGCCGGCCCGGCTCCCAACACCCGGCGGATCGACGGGGTGATCGTGGACCTCGGCGTGATCGGCGCCGAGGAGTACCTGCGGCACGCGCGGACCCTGTCGACCTCGTGGCCGCTCGCCGCCGACCAGTACCTGACCACGAAGCCGCTGTTCGACCCGGACGGGTGGCACGACCGGCTGCGCGACACGCACCTGGCGCGCCTGGCGGAGGCGACCGGCCGGGACTTCGCGACGTTGGCGCGCGAGGCGTGGTGCCACGCCAGCTCGCTGCAGTCGCGGGCTCGGCGGCTGGCGGAGTGGTACGACACCGACGGCGCCGTGCTGATGCTGGGCGAAGCCCGGGTCGCGGCGGCCCTCGTGGACGGGCTGCTCACGCGCACGTACTTCCGGGACAGCGTCGACGCCGTGCACCGCACCAGCCTGGACAGCGCGCACATCGACGAGCTGGGCGACAAGCTCACCGCGCAGGCTGAGGACCTGGCGAAGCGGGGCCGCCCGGTCGACGGCGGGATCAACGAGCTGCTGGGCTGACGCGGGGCGGGCGGGGCCACGTCCAGGTCCGCGCTCACTACCACAGCGACGCCGGCCGCGGGCGGATCAGATCGCGCCGTTGACGCCGATCAGGCTGCCCACCAGGTACGTCACGCCGGTCGCCGCCGCGCCGAGAGCGAGCTGACGCAGCCCCGAGAACCACCAGCTCTGGTACGTCCAACGCGACACCAGCGCGCCGAGCCCGAACAGGCCCAGCCCGCCGACCCCGAGCGCCAGCAGGAGGTTGTCGAACCCGGCGAGGAACGAGACCAACGGGATCACGGCCCCGACCGCGAAGGTCAGGAAGGACAGGATCCCGGCGGCCCAGGGGCTGGGGTGCTCGTACGGGTCGACGCCCAACTCCTCGCGGGCGTGCGCTCGCAACGCCTCCTCCGGATCCCGGTGCAGTTCCGCGGCGACCGCCGCGGCAAGGTCCGCCGACAGACCGCGCGCCTGCCAGGCTTTCGCCAGCTCGGCCTGCTCCGCCTTCGGGTGGGTCGCGATCTCGCGGCGCTCTTTGCGCACCTCGTAGGCGATCTGCTCGTTCTGAGTGCGCACCGAGATGTATTCGCCGAACGCCATGGAGATCGCTCCGGCGAGGGTGCCCGCGACGCCGGTGAGGATGATGATCCGCGGCCCGGCGCCACCGCCGCCGACCCCGGCGATCAGCGCGATGTTGGTGACCAGGCCGTCCATCGCTCCGAACACCGCGGGGCGCAGGCGGCCGCCGGACACGTCGCTGTGGTGGTCGTGCAGCTCCGCGGCGGGCCGCCCCCCAGGCGACGCCGCCCCGACCCCGGGCTCGGCCGTCATGGCAGGGTCAGGATCTCGTGCCCGTCGTCGGTGACCAGGATCGTGTGCTCGAACTGAGCGGTCCACCTCCGGTCCTTGGTCACCACGGTCCACTCGTCCGGCCACATGTCGTAGTGGTACGTGCCGAGGGTGATCATCGGCTCGATGGTGAACGTCATCCCGGGTTCCATGATCATGGTCAGGTCCGGGCGGTCGTAGTGCGGCACGTAGAGGCCGGAGTGGAACGTCTCTCCGATGCCGTGTCCGGTGAAGTCGCGCACGACTCCGTACCCGAATCTCTTGGCGTACGCGGATATCACCCGCCCGACCACGTTGAGCGGGCGACCGGGCGCCACGGCCTTGATGCCCCGCATGGTGGCCTCGCGGGTGCGCTCCACCAGCAGCCGGGCTTCCTCGGGGACATCGCCGACGAGGAAGGTCGCGTTGGTGTCGCCGTGGACTCCGTCGAGGTACCCGGTGACGTCGACGTTGAGGATGTCGCCGTCCTCGATCACGGTCGAGTCCGGGATGCCGTGGCAGATCACCTCGTTGAGCGAGGTGCAGCACGACTTCGGGAAGCCTTTGTAGCCGAGGGTCGACGGGTAGGCGCCGTTGTCGCAGAGGAACTCGTGCACTGCCCGGTCGATCTCGTCGGTGGTGCCGCCGGGCTTGACGGTCTCGCCGGCGAGGACGACCGCCTGGGCGGCCAGTTTGCCGGCGACGCGCATCCGCTCGATGATCTCGGGGATCTTGATCTCCGAGCCGGTGAACGGCTTGGGGCCCTTCTTCCCTACGTACTCAGGGCGTGGAATGTGGGACGGCACCTCACGCCAAGCGGACAGCTCACCGGGGACAAGCGGAGCGCGGACGGTCATTCCCCGAGCCTAACGGCCCGCCTGGAGAACGCCTTCGAGCGGACCGAGCGCGCCGCCCGGGCGAGGCGACTGATTCGTACCCGATCAAGCTTTATGAGGTTTTTGTCCCTCGCGGAGAGAACTTTTCACGTCACTCATGGAGAATCATTGATCGTTCCGGAATGGACAGTCGACCGCGCCCAGAACGGGCGAGGGAGGGGAGTTATGACAGACCGCCTCAGATCGCGGATCACCGCGGCGGCCGGCGTCGCCGCCGTGGCCCTAGCGGCGCTCACGATTCTTCCGGCGAGCGCCTCCAGCGCGGTCCCGGAGGGGAAGGGCGCCCCGAATGTGGAAGGCGACCTCGGGACCGTGCGCAAGGCCACCGCGAAGTACCAGGACGTGAAGGTCGCGATCGCCGACGGCTACCACGCGCCGCACCCGTACGTCTGCGTCGAGTCCGACCAGGGCGTCATGGGCTACCACTACCTCAGGTGGGACCTGCTCGACGACGAGTTCAACATCAAGAAGCCCGAGCTGTTGATCTACGTCCCCAACGAGGACGGCAAGCTGGAGCTGGTCGCGGTCGAGTACATGAGGCCCGACGCCGACCAGGACCTGAGCACCGACGACGATCGGCCGACGCTGTTCGACCGCCCGTTCGACGGCCCCATGGAGGGTCACGAGGAAGGCATGCCGAGGCACTACGACCTGCACGCCTGGATCTGGAGCGAGAACCCCAGCGGCACGTTCGCCCAATGGAACCCCGCCATTTCCTGCTAGATCGTCGCCCTAGGCGCCAGCTCGTTCGAGCCGCGGATCCCGCTTGGGGTCCGCGGCTCGCGTCTGTCAGGCCGGAACCCTTGTTGGCTTGTGACCGGTTCGGTGGCGGTTTCGCACTGCCTTGGGCATACGCGGGCTTTGTCCATAGCGGAGCGAAATTCTCTCGTCACTCATGGAAAATCCTCGATGTTTCCGTATCGGACGACAACCATGCCCGCTTCCCGGCGGGCGACGCGCCGGCGTCGGAGGCGCCGCGCCCGCACCCGCAGGCGCGCCACGCCCCACCCGCCGCTGCGCCCGCACCCGGGCAAGGGAGGAGATCCTGTGTCACAAGGCCCGAGATCGAGAATCGCCGCGGCGACGATTGCCGCAGCCATTGCCGTGGCGGTGCTGATCGGCCATCCCGCGAGCGCGAGCGCGCACCATTCCAAGGTCGCCTTGGACCTGATGAAGGTGCGCCTCGCCACCGCCAAGTACCACGACATCGACAAGGCGATCGCCGACGGCTACCACGCGCCGCACCCGTACGTCTGCGTCGACTCCGCCGAAGGCACCATGGGCTACCACTACCTCAAGTGGGACCGGCTGGACGACAAGCTCGACATGCGCAAACCTGAGCTGCTGGTCTACGTGCCCGACAGCCGCAGGGGTCTGCGGCTGGTCGCCGTCGAGTACATGAAGCCCGACGCCGACCAGGACCTGAGCACCGACGGCGACCGGCCGACGCTGTTCAACCAGCCGTTCCAGGGCCCGATGGAGGAGCACGAAGCAGGCATGGGGATCCACTACGACCTGCACGCCTGGGTCTGGAGCGACAACCCCAACGGCACGTTCGCCCAGTGGAACCCGGCCATCTCCTGCTGAGAAGCCGGCATCAGCCGCGGGCGGCGCTGAGCACGGCGCCGCCCGCGGCAGGCGCTGAGCACGGCGCAAGTGTCTTCCGAGGCTCGGTGCAGATGCGGGTCGTCGGCTGGGTGCTCGAATCCGTGGGTTCACCCGGGCGCGCGCCTTGCCGGAATCGTCCTGAGCGCGGATCCTTGCCGGTGATGACGCATTCAGCTTCGGCGGCGGAGCCTTCCGGGCCCGGTGAGCCGGTCGATCCCGCGGATCAGGGCGGCGAATCGGTGTGCTGGCTGCCGCGCGTATGCCCCGAGTGCGGGCGCCTGGCCGACGCCGAGCCGCCGACCACGTGCGAGCGGTGCGGCGCCGCGATCGGCATCGAATGATGCGGTGCGGCGCGAACTCCGGCTATCGCAGCCGCTTGACCATCTGTTGCGTGGTGACCTCGTAGCCGCTCGTCTCGTAGAGCGCGATCGCCGGCCGGTTGTGGCCGAACACGTTGAGTCCGAGCCGGCTGGCGCCCGCGTCCCGGGCCAGCGCCTCCACCGCCGTCAGGATCGCTCTCGCGTATCCCGAGCGCCGGCGCCGCTCCTCCACTCTGATGTCGTACAGCCAGGCGATCTCGGTCGTCCTGGTGCGCGGCTCCTCCAGGCCGACCCACGCCGTGCCGACCACGTGCCCCGCGTCGTCCTCCGCGATCAGCAGCCGCTGACGCTCGGTGGCAAGTCCCTGCGGCAGAAACTCGGCGTGGTCCTGTCTGGCCTTCTCCTTGGCGGCGTCGGGCGGGAGGGACCCGGCGAGCGAGTCGGCGTACTCGGCCTCACGTCGCGCCGTGTAGGCGTCGTACTCGTCCTGACGCATGTCACGCAGGATGACCGGTGGATCTCTTCTGCTGGGCACGCCTCATCCTCTCGTATCCAGTCGCGACCGCTGCCCGCGCGGTGATCCGACGAGCCGCGGTGTCGCCCGTACCACTGAAGGAAGGTCTGAGGCGGCGCCCCGGTGAGGCGAGTTGCAAGCCGTACCTTGGTACGGGTTTACTGTCGACGTATGGATGTGACCTTGTCTTCCAGCGGTTCTGCCTGGGTGCCGGACGCGTGCACACTGCCGACGGTGGAGCAACCAACGCGCGTGGCAGAGTTCGATGAGCTGTTCGCGACTGGGGTACACGGGGTGGAGCGCGTCGCCAACGGCGCCGTGCGGCTGGTGTTGGCGTCGTCGGCGGCGGGGCGGGCGGCAGAGCTGATGGTGCGCGAGACCGCCTGTTGCTCCTTCTTCGCTTTCACGTTGACGGCCTCCGGCGGAGAGTTGGCGTTGGAGGTGTCCGTTCCCGCGGAACAGGTCGATGTTCTCGACGCGCTGGCCGTCCGGGCGGAGACTGCGGCGGGGGCCTCGTGATCGTCGGGTTGCGGGCAGGGCAGGTGGCCGCAGAGGCCGGGGTGCATCGGGAGACGTTGCGCTACTACGAGCGTCGGGGACTGGTCTCACCGCAGGAGCGGACGCTGGGTGGACATCGGGTGTATCCGCCGGAGACGGTGACTCTGTTGCGGGTGATCAAGGCCGCGCAGCGGCTCGGGTTCACCCTGGACGAGGTCGCGGAGCTACTCGATGTCGCCGTCCAGCGGCCCGGCGCGGGGGCGCATGGCGGACTGCGCGCGAGCGCGGTGGCGAAACTGGCCGAGGTGGAGCAGAAGATCGCCGATCTGCAGGTGATCCGCGACACACTGCGGGCCGCTGTGGCGGCCGGGTGCGACGATCTGGTCGCCTGTGCCGAAAGCCCGTGCTGCCCGTTGCCGTTCGCTGAGCTCGGCCACCGGGGGGTCGATCATGTTCGGCGGTGACCGCCGCATTCTGCCGGCCGGGTTGAGCGGAGTGGCCGGGGTGACGTGCGCCGCGTGTTGCGTGGTTCCGATGTTGCTGACCGCCGGGGTGCTCGGCGGCGCAGGCTGGGTGACCACCGGCAGGTGGCTGCCCGCGGTCGCCGTGGTGCTTGTCGCGCTGGCCGCGGGGGCCTGGTGGTGGGCCAACCGCGCCCATGAGTGCGACGACGACTGCTCCTGCGACACGCAGCCCGCCGCCGAGGACACCGACGCGCCCCCGGCGCGGTCCATGCGGTGACCAGTACGGCGGCCATGTGGCAGTGAAGCGGCGTCGATACGCGCGCGGACACACGACACGACAGCACGAGCGCAGGGCCCTCCGCTGCCGTACGGTCACAGCGGATCCACATGAGAGGGTGCTGAGTTCGTAGGATGGGCTCGGTCTTCATTCCCGGTGGGAAGGCAGAGCACGGTGGCCCGGAGCGCTCCTCCCGTACGCCCGTCAACCGCACGCCCGACGCTGCGTCCCCGCCGGCTGCGGTCGCGCGGGAGAGCGGGCCCTGCCCCGGCCGGAGAGTCTCGGATCGACCGCTGGCTGGCCGGGTTGCGCACGTGGCGTGGCGTGGTGCTGACGTCGCTGATCACCGGCCTGATCGCGGCGTTCCTCTCGGTGACGGTGCCACGCGGGTTGGTGTCGGCCATGGACTGGTGGAGCGACCGCAGCGACGCCCCGGTGCTGCGGGCGACCGTGGTGTCGGCAATGGCGGATTCGCCGGATCCCTCCGACGCCGCCTGGGCGCTGCGGCGGCCCCTCTCGGCCGCACAGGTCCGCGCCTGGAACGGCGGCTACAAGATGACAACGCGCGGCTTGGCGGCTCGCCACGCTGTCCCGATCGGCAGGTCGCTGGTCTCCGTGGTGCTGGAGAACACCAGGGAAGAGCCAGTGGTCCTGGTCGGCATGCGCGCGGAGATCCAGCAGCGGCGTACGCCGCCCGACGGCGCCCTGATCATCCGCGGACCGATCGGCGGCGAGCCGAGTCCACGCGTGGACGTGGTGTTCGATCTGGACGAGCCTCGCCCCGAAGCGCGGCGGTTCAACCCCGAGACGGAGTTGGGAGGGGATCGCTACTTCGAGTCGGTGTCCATCACGCTGGCGCGGGGCGAGAAGATCGTCTTCAACCTGCGCGCCAACTCGTTGACCTGTCAGTGCCGGTGGCGGGTGGCGATCGACATGGAGGTCGACGGCGCGGTGCGCCACCAGACCGTCGATCGGCCCAGCAAACCGTTCTGGGTCACCGGGCCGGCGAAGGCGTACCAGACCGCGTACAAGTGGAACGGGGAGCACGGGCTGGCGGCGGTCACCTCGGCCACCGCGTGTTCGGGCGACTGCACCAAACCGGGTGAACACTGGATCACGCGCGGGGGACCCAGGTGACCGGCGGACCGACTCGCTGGCACTACATCGCCTGTGTGCTGCTGAGCGCGGTGATCGGGGTGGTAACCGCGGGGCTCGCGCAGCAGACCGATGACCAGCCACCCCGCCAGCCCGTCCCCGATGCGGTGCGGGTGACGCCACACCTGGTCTCCCCCTCCGACGATGTGGGCGGTGGCTTCGAGCTGCTGCTCCTGAAGCGGCTGCCTCGCGGCGCGCAACCGCCACCTCGGTCGTCCTGCGACGAGGTCTACCGGTGGGCCCGCAAGCATGGCGGCGAGGATGTCGGGCGCGGCCGGGTCACGCTGCGACTCACCGCGACCCGGTACGCCCACCTGAAGGTACGCGCCATCACGGCGCGCACCGTGGCCAGCGAGCACCCCGCCCACGGGGTGTATCTGCACTGCCGGCCGGCCCCGGACGACTCGTCCAGCGACGACGTGACCTGCGCCCCGGAGACCGGGCCGTACGACTGCGTCGCCACCCCGGTTTTCGCAGCAGGCGCCGGCCGAAAAGCGCCGCCGTACGACGCTGCGTATACCGTGATCTTCGGCGGCGAGCCGTACCGGGATCTGGCGGATTACACGTTCCCATTGGCCGCCGGGGATTCGTACGAGGTTCCCGTGACGGTGTTGAGCACCTACGACGTCGACGCGTCGTACGTGATCTCGCTGCGACTCGAGGTCAACGGCCGGCGGATCACGCAGCGGGTCGACGACAACGGGAGTCCGTTCCGGGTCCGCTGGCAGCCGGGCGGCATGGGGTTCCATCCGCCCTCGTACACGTGGTACGAGGGCGCCTCCCGCACCTTCGAATGGGACCCGGGCAGCTGAGTGCGACGCTGCTCTGGCCGATCACCCGATAAGGTTCCACCCGCCGCGTCACTCGCTGGCGTCTTCGCCGTTCACTACCCGCAGAATCTGCTGAGCCACGAACCGCCGCCGCCGACCAGCCGCAGACAATTCGACCACCACGCCTTCGCTCATCAACTTCTCGATGTTGACGGTGGCGGCTCTGTGCGTGATGCCGAGAGCGTTCTGCACTGATCTGATCGTCAAGGCCGGGGTCTCGAACAGCATGTCCACGAGCCGTGGCAGCAGACTTGACGAACGAGCGCCGGTCACGCTCGACCGGTAATGGTCGCGGAGCTCCTGCAACGCCTCGGCACGCCGGAGCACATCCTTGGCCTGCGCCGCCACCGCGTCGAGGAAGAACGACACCCATCCTGTCCAGTCGCCGTGTGTGGACACCGCGAGCAACCTCGCGTAGTACTCCTGGCGACGACGCTCCACGTACGCGGAGAAGTCGAGCATCGGCCCAGGCAGCAATCCCCATTCGACCAACAAGAGCGTCACAAGAAGCCTCCCCACCCGCCCGTTGCCGTCCCGGAACGGGTGGATGGCCTCGAACTGGTAGTGCAGACACGCGATCTCCACCAAGGGAGGGAGCGTGGACGGGAGTTGCAGCCGCCGCTCGAACGCGTCCAGGCATTCGCGCAGCCGCTCAGGGGGCGGCGGCACATAGGACGCCTCAGCGATCCCATCCCCAGAGGAGCCGATCCAGTTCTGGTCTTCCCGAAACTGGCCGGGTACGGCCCGGTCACCGCGAACCCCTGTCAGCAAGACGCGATGAGCTTCCCTCAGCAGCCACGACCCAAGCGGGACGGAGCGCTGCGGATCGAGAAGGTAGTCCGTGGCCGTGACGTAGTTCGCCACCTCGCGCACATCTCCGTCGGGCCCGTCCGGGTGCTCCAGCTCGAACAACAGCAAGTCGGACAGGGTGGCTCGGGTGCCTTCGATCCGACTCGAGAGCACCGCTTCCCGACGCACCAGGGCACGAGTGAACAGGTGCGGGCTCGGTAGCGCACGTCCCACGCCGGCCAGCTGCCCCAATGACCGATCCGCCTCCGACAGGCGGCCAACCAGGTCGGCATCGAAGGTGATCGGCGGCGGCAGGGGTGGCGGAACGAAGGCGTCGAAGCCATCGAGAGTACGGACCACGTATGCAGCCTGGCCTGCGTCACACCGATCCCGAAACAGTGCTACTCACCTCCCACAAGGAGGCTCTTATGATACATGATCTAGCCTTAGGTATCACTAAGGAGTCAGGGCTGACAGGCGTGCACGTCGGTGTTCCAGACCTGCCCGGGGTTGTGACCCGCGCCTGTCTTGCCGTGCCGAACGTGCCGGCCGGGACGGGCGAACGCCGCGTCCCGGCCGGCGGCGGTCATCTCAGCCGTGGGCTCCAGCCGTCGCGGTACTCCACACCGCCGTGCCGGAGCCGAACCTCGTCATGCCAAGCGCCGGGAACGGGATCGGTGTGGACAATCTTGGGGCGCTCCACCACGACACACACCTCTTCGCCGGGCCACCACCAGCCGCAGGAGCGCGCCAGGGCGGCCCACTCGCGGAAGTGGCTGATCTCGTCCGGCTGGCGCCGGGCGAGCCCGAGCCGTTGGAGCGCGTCGTAGTAGGCGACCCACGACGCGTCCTGTTGCCCGTACCAACACACCGGCGCCGGACCATCGACGGCCAGCGCGGCGCGGACGGGGAGGTAGAACCCGCTGGCCAGGCTTCGGTGGAGCGCCTCGCGTACGCCTCGGTGTATGACGACGCCCAGCGGAACGCCCGTGGCGAGCGCTTCTGCTGGCGGCAGCGTGGGCCATGGCTCCTTGTGCTTGCCCTTACGCGGCGGTGACAGTTCGGGATCGGCGTGAACAACACCCTCGCCCAGTGCGCCGCGCAGCCGGGAAGCCAAGGCGGCAAGATCACTGGCGAGCGGCGGCGTCCCCGGTGGCAGCGGGTCCCGGATCCACCGGTAGAGCAGATCGAGTGTGGGCAGGCCGACGACCCGGGGCAACGCCTGGTACGGGGAGTCGACCCATTCGAACCGGGGTTGTGGGCGAGAGATCCTCGCGTAGAGCCCGGTCAGGCTGCGTTCGGCGGTCACTCTGTCCGCCGGCTGCGTGGACAGGCCGTGGCCCAGCCACTCCTGTCGAATCTGGACGGCCTTCTGCCACAGGTCATGAGCGCTGTTGCTGCGGAAGGCCAGCGGAAGCGTCGCGGCGTCCTTGCGCCGCGCGGGCGCGGTCATCGCGCGGGGGCGTCGCCGCCCTTTCGATTGAAGATCATCCAAAGATGATGACCTCAACACCGTTGCATTTAGCGTCGTGGGCGGGGTGCAAGTCCCTGTTCCAGCACGGTGATCTCGGCGTGGAACGTGTAGGACTGCGCGGTCGGCGGGTGCTGTCCGGTGTTCGGGCCGTACTTGCT
>WHSM01000506.1 GCA_009380105.1 Micromonosporaceae bacterium | reverse complement strand
CGCCTCGGCCAGCTCCGGAACTCTGGCGGCGGTCAGCCGGAAGTCCGGGCCGGCGACGCTGACCGCCGCGACCGGGCGCCGGGTGTGGTCGAAGAGGGGCGCCGCGACGCACCGGATGTCCCGCTCGTTCTCCACGTCATCGACTGCGTGGCCCGTCGCGCGTACCCGGGAAAGCTCTTCTCGCAGCCGCGACGGCGCGGTGATCGTGCCGGGGGTGCGGCGCTCCAGGCCCGCGTCGATCACCCGAGCGACGGCCTCCTCGCCGGCGTGCGCGAGCCAGGCCTTGCCCAGCGCTGTGCTGTGCATCGGCTGGCGCGCCCCGATCCGGGACACCATGCGCACCGGGTGCGCGCACTCCACTTTGTCGACGTACACCACCCAGGGTGGGTCCGGCACCCCCAGGTGCGCGGTCTCGCCGCAGGTCGACGCGAGTCGCTTCAGCGCCCCGGCCGCGACGGCCCGCAGATCCATGCGCTCCAGGTAGAGCTGCCCGAGACGCGCGGTCTGCGGGCCGAGCCGGTAACGGCCGGACTCGCCGTGCGGCTCGACCAGCCGCGCTTCCCGCAGCGGCGCCAGCAACCGCAGCAGCGTCGGCTTCGGCAGGCCGAGACCACCGGAGAGCTCGCCCAGGTCAGCCCCGGCCGGGTCGCTGGCCAGGTAGTCCAACACGCCCAGGGCGCGGCGTAGCGACGAGGAGTTGTTCCTGCTGGCCGTGTCCACGCGCGCTCCGATCATTTTGCAATGCAAAACATTGTTTCGGTACGCGACGACGATACGACTCCGATCCCGGGCACGTCAACGCCGCTCTGGGCGACGCACGCCGGCCCCGGTCTCGATCCGGATCGGGTCAGCCGTCGGCGCTGCCGCGCGGGCGGGCGCGGTCCAGGATCGCCGCCGTGTCGACGCCGGCCGGAAGGGTGCCGAACGCGGCGCCCCAGTCCTCGCCGAGCCGGGACGCGCAGAACGCGTCCGCCACCGCCGGATGCCCGCGCCGCAGCAGCACCGAGCCCTGCAGCACCAGCGCCATCGACTCCACGATCCGGCGCGCCCGGTACTGGATGTCGTCGAGGTCGGTCAGCTCCTTGCGCAGCTGGGCTGTGGCCTCGTCCAGCCGAGCGTCCGCGCCCGCGGCGAGCTCCACCTCGGCGAAGAACGCCTCGACCGATTCCGGCTGCTTCGCCATCGCGCGCAGCGTGTCCAGCGCGGCGACGTTCCCGGAGCCTTCCCAGATCGAGTTCAGCGGCGCTTCCCGGTAGAGCCGCGGCATCCCGGACTCCTCGACGTACCCGTTGCCGCCCAGGCATTCGAGCGCCTCGGCGGCGTGCGCGGGCGCGCGCTTGCACACCCAGTACTTGGTCGCGGCGAGCCCGAGCCGCCGGAACCGCTCCTCGGCGTCGTCGCCGGCCGTCGCCCGGTCCACGGCGCCGGCGAGCCGCATCGCGACCGCTGTGGCCGCCTCGGACTCGATCGCGAGATCGGCGAGCACGTTGGCCATCAGCGGCTGGTCGATCAGCCGGTCGCCGAAAACCCGCCGGTGCGTCACGTGGTGCAGCGCCTGCGCGACCCCGTGCCGCATCCCGGCCGCGGAGCCGACCACGCAGTCCAGCCTGGTCATGTTGACCATCTGGATGATGGTCTGCACGCCGCGCCCCTCCTCGCCGACCAGCCAACCGATGGCGCCGTCGTACTCCACCTCGGACGAAGCGTTGGAGCGGTTGCCGAGCTTGTCCTTCAGGCGCTGCAGGAAGATCCGGTTGCGCGAGCCGCCGGGCAGCACCCGGGGCAGCAGGAAGCACGACAGCCCGCCTGGCGCCTGCGCCAGGGTGAGGAACAGGTCCGACATCGGGGCCGACGTGAACCACTTGTGCCCGGTCAGCGCGTAGCTGCCGTCGCTGTTCTGACTCGCTGTCGTCGTGTTCGCCCGCACGTCCGAGCCGCCCTGTTTCTCGGTCATCGACATGCCGGCGATCAGGCCGCGTTTCGTGCTCGGCTCGCGGAGGCCGTAGTCATAGGTCGTCGCGGCGAGCAGCGGCTCGTAACGGGCTGCCAGATCCGGCGCGACGCGCAGGGCCGGGATCGCGGCGTACGTCATCGAGATCGGGCAGATGTGGCCAGGGTCGACCTGACCCCAGACGTGCTCTTTCGCGGCCCGCGCCACGTGGGCGCCGGCGCGGTCGTCCCGCCACGGCGCGGCGTGCAGCCCGTGCTCGACCGCGACCCGCATCAGGTCGTGCCAGTGCGGGTGGAACTCCACCTCGTCGATCCGGTTGCCGTACCGGTCGTGGGTGCGCAGCACCGGCGGGTTCTTCTCGACCAGCCGGCCCCAGTCCTGGGCCCGCTCGGAGCCGGCCAACGCGCCCAGGCGCCGCAGCTCGTCCTCGGCCCAGCCGGCGCCTTCGGCGCGCAGGCCTTCCAGTAGCGCCGGGTACGCCGCCACGTCGTAGTCGACCAGCGGCGGCGGCTGATTGAGCACCTCATGCGTTGGAGACATTCGGACCTCCTGTTGGCAGCGGTGCGCTTGGGACGCGCGGTGTGCCTGCGGCGCCGTCGGCGTGCGGTGTGCCTGGGCGCGGGCCGTCGGGCGCGCCCAGGGCGCGGAGTGTGAACGTGACCAGGCTCGGGATCGTGTCCGGCTCGGCGGCGCCGCGGGCGAGTGGCCCGACCAGCGCCTCGGCCCACGCGCCGACCAGCGCGGCGGCGGTGAGCCGCGGATCCTGCGGCGGCAGCACGCGGCTCGCCACGCCTTCGGCGATCCGGCCGGCGGACACGT
>WHSM01000240.1 GCA_009380105.1 Micromonosporaceae bacterium | reverse complement strand
GTGCTGCTGGTGGTGATCGCGGTGATCCTCGCGATCGAGATGAAGAGCCTGCTGATCGGCGAGGCGGCCAGCCCTCAGCACGTGGCCGCGATCGAGGACGCGATCACCTCGGGCGGCGAGGTGGACCGGATCATCCACATGCGGACCCTGCATCTCGGCCCGGAGGAGCTGCTGGTCGCCGCGAAGATCGCGGTGCGCCACGATGACACGGCCACCGATGTCGCGCGGCACGTCGACGCCATCGAGGGACGCGTCCGCGAGGCGGTGCCGATCGCGCGCGTCATCTATCTTGAGCCCGACCTGTACGCGGCCGGGAAGACCAAGACCGAGCCGGGCCCGGTCGCCGAGGCGCACTGACTTGCGGCGTCTGACGGGGCGGATTCGGCCGTACGCCTGGGGGTCGCGCACGGCGATCGCGGAGCTGCGGGGCCGCGCTCCGAGCGGCGGTCCCGAGGCGGAGTTGTGGTACGGCGCGCACCCCGACGACCCGTCTGACCTGGACGGCGGGAAGAGCCTGCTCAGCGCGATCGAGGGCGACCCGGTCGGCGTGCTCGGCGAGGCGACGGTCAGCGACTACGGCGCGCGGCTGCCGTTCCTGTTCAAGGTGCTCGCGGCCGACGCGCCGCTGTCGATCCAGGCGCATCCGAGCGCGGCTCAGGCGCGCGCTGGCTTCGACGCGGAGGAGGCGAGCGGGGCGCCGCGAGGGGAACGCAACTACACCGACCCCTGGCACAAGCCGGAGCTGCTGGTGGCGGTCAGCGAGTTCGAGGCGCTGTGCGGATTCCGCAGGACGACGGAGTCGGCGCGGCTGCTGGCGGAGCTCGACGTGCCGGAACTGGCGCCGGTCGTGGCGCGTCTCGGGATGCCGGACCCGGCCGAGGGGCTGCGCGAGGCGGTGACCCGGTTGTACGCCACCTCGCCAGAGCGGCGCGGCGACCTGGTGGAACGGGTGCGCGCGGCGAGCGCGGCGCGGTCAGGGCACGAGCACGCCGTCGCGGCGGAGCTGGGGGCCCGGTATCCGGGCGACATCGGCGTCGTGGTCTCGCTCCTGCTGAACCTGGTGTCGCTGCGGCCGGGCGAGGCGATCCACATGCCCGCGGGGAACCTGCACACGTACCTGCGCGGAGTGGGTCTGGAGGTCATGGCGGCCAGCGACAACGTGCTGCGCGGTGGCCTGACGCCGAAGCGGGTGGACGTGCCGGAGCTGCTGCGGGTGCTGCGCTGCGAGGAGCTGCTGGAGCCGCGGATCGCCGCCGTGCCGGTCGCGCCGGATGTGGTGCGATGGCCCTCGCCGGCGCCAGACTTCCAGTTGCTCCGCGCGGAGGTGAGGGAGGGCACGCTGGTGCGGCTGGCGTCGTCGCCCTCGCCGGGCCCGCGGGTGGTGTTCTGTCTCAGTGGCGAGGTGCGGGCGGCCAGCGATGACGGCGAGGTCGTGCTGGGCCCGGGCGAGGCCGGTTTTGCGCGGGGCGGCGCGGGAGCGGTGACGCTCGCCGGGGCTGGCGTGGCGTACCAGGTAAGCGTCGGCGGCGCCTGAGCCCGTCTCGCGCCGCGGTCGGCGCTAGGGAGGCGGGGTCGGCTCCAACAAATCGGTGCTCATCGGATATTTCGGATTTACGCTTGACACTCTATGAGCACAGTGTAATTCTATGTTCACGTAACGTCATAACGGGGAGTCGCAAGACAGGCGTTGCGAGCGCGATCCGAGTCACGCGCGGGGGAATTGAACCGGGGGGAAGCGCGGGACGGACGATCGGCGGATGGGGTGTCCGGCGATCGCCCGTCCCGCGCACACGTCCGCGCCCACCCACGTCCGCGCCCACCCACGTCCACGCCCCGCCTTTCGCTCCGCACTCTCGCGCCACCGCTTCGCGCTCCCGCCCCGCGGGGCGGGAGAACCGGGAGGGGCGAGGCGGGCGGAAGTGGGAGGCGGGCGTCCATGTGCGGGGAGGCCGGACGGCGCCTGGGTTCGTTGCGGGCGAACGGTCGGGGGACGGCGGGTGGCGGGGTGGTGAACTGCGGTTTTCGCCACGTCTCGGGGGCGGATCCAGACGGCGGTTCGGTCTGGCCTGCGTGTTACTGTCCCGGCTCGGGTAGCTATCTCATAACCCGTCGTGCGTACGGTCGGCGGCCGCACCCACAAGACGCGTCGGGCAGGGGGCTGCCCACACCGCATCGGCGAGTTTCCACAAGATCAGGAGAGCCAATGACGAGCACCCTCCCGCAGGACGTGGACAGCGGCGCCAACCCGCGCCCGCAGACCGTCGCGGAAGGCGATTTCAAGGTCGCGAATCTCTCGCTCGCGGCGTTCGGTCGCAAGGAGATCCAGCTCGCTGAGCACGAGATGCCCGGCCTGATGGCGACCCGCGCGGAGCACGCCGCGCAGCAGCCCCTCAAGGGCGCGAAGATCATGGGTTCGCTGCACATGACCATCCAGACCGCGGTGCTGATCGAGACCCTCGTGGCTCTCGGCGCCGAGGTGCGCTGGGTGAGCTGCAACATCTTCTCCACCCAGGACCACGCCGCCGCCGCGGTGGTCGTCGGCCCCAACGGCTCCCCGGAGCACCCGCAGGGCGTCCCGGTGTACGCGTGGAAGGGCGAGACCCTCGATGAGTACTGGTGGTGCACCGAGCAGGCGCTCACCTGGCCCGGCGGTGACGGCCCCACAGGGTCCACGGTCGGGGCCGCAAGCGGCCCCAACATGATCCTCGACGACGGCGGTGACGCCACGCTGCTGGTGCACAAGGGCGCTGAGTACGAGCAGGTCGGCGCCGTGCCCAGCCCCGACTCCACCGACAACGAAGAGTTCAAGATCATCCTGCAGCTGCTGCAGCGGTCCATCAAGGCCGACCCGAAGAAGTGGACCGCCATCGCCGGCCGGATCCTGGGCGTCACCGAGGAGACCACGACCGGGGTGCACCGCCTGTACGAGATGCACCGCGACGGCAAGCTGCTGTTCCCGGCGATCAACGTCAACGACTCGGTGACCAAGAGCAAGTTCGACAACAAGTACGGCTGCCGCCACTCCGTGATCGACGGCATCAACCGCGCCACCGACGTGCTGATCGGCGGCAAGGTGGCCGTGGTCTGCGGGTACGGCGACGTCGGCAAGGGCTGCGCCGAGGCGCTGCGCGGCCAGGGCGCCCGGGTGATCGTGACCGAGATCGACCCGATCTGCGCGCTGCAGGCCGCGATGGACGGCTACCAGGTGACCACGCTGGACGACGTGGTCGAGACGGCTGACATCTTCGTCACCGCGACCGGCAACTTCAACATCATCACGGCCGAGCACATGGGCCGGATGAAGCACCAGGCGATCGTGAGCAACATCGGCCACTTCGACAACGAGATCGACATGGCCGGCCTGGCGAAGCTTGCGGGCATCGTGAAGGAAGAGGTCAAGCCGCAGGTCCACACCTGGACCTTCCCGGACGGGAAGTCGATCATCGTGCTGGCCGAGGGCCGGCTGATGAACCTGGGCTGCGCCACCGGCCACCCCAGCTTCGTGATGTCGAACAGCTTCACCAACCAGGTGATCGCCCAGATCGAGCTCTTCACCAAGACTGACCAGTACCCGACCGGCGTGTACGTGCTCCCGAAGCACCTTGACGAGAAGGTGGCCCGGCTGCACCTGGACGCGCTCGGCGTGAAGCTCACCGAGCTGACCAAGGAGCAGGCCGACTACGTCGGGACGCCGGTGGAGGGCCCGTACAAGCCGGACCACTACCGCTACTGACACCGCACAGGCACCGTTGCGCAGGCCGTGGCCAAGGTCCTCGCAGGTCGGCCGCGCGGGGGTGGTGCGCCGCGAATGTGCGCTGAGATGGAATGCTTGTGGCATGAGAGCACGTGTGCTGGTGGTCGACGACGATCCCGCGCTCGCCGAGATGCTGGGCATCGTGCTGCGCAGCGAGGGGTTCCTGCCCTCGTTCGTGGCCGACGGTGAGCGGGCGCTCGCGGCATTCCGCGAGATCCGACCGGAGATCGTCCTGCTCGACCTCATGCTCCCCGGGATGAGCGGGATAGACGTCTGCCGCGCGATCCGCGCCGACTCCGGCGTGCCGATCGTGATGCTCACCGCCAAGAGCGACACGGTCGACGTCGTGCTGGGGCTGGAGTCCGGGGCCGACGACTACGTGGTCAAGCCGTTCAAAGCAAAGGAGCTGATCGCCCGGATGCGCGCGCGCCTGCGCCGCAGCGAGGACGCCGCGCCCGAGCACCTGACCATCGGCCCGGCCGGCAAGCAGATCACCATCGACGTGCCGGCGCACACGGTCTCCCGCAACGGCTCGGAGATCAAGCTGACCCCGTTGGAGTTCGACCTGCTGGTGGCGCTCGCGCGCAAGCCACGCCAGGTCTTCACCCGGGAAGTGCTGCTGGAGCAGGTGTGGGGCTACCGGCACGCCGCCGACACCAGGCTCGTGAACGTCCACGTCCAGCGGCTCCGTGCCAAGATCGAACCTGATCCGGAGCGGCCAGAGGTGATCCTGACCGTGCGCGGCGTCGGATACAAGGCGGGCACTGGATAGCCGCGATGCCTGCCTGGGAGCGTAACCTGGCGCGGCTTCGCACGGCGGCACGTGTCGTGGACAGCCGTTGGGGCGCCCCCGCGCGGGCGGGCGGGCGGACCGCCGCGCGGACCGCGCTGCGACGCTGGCGTGGGTCGCTGCGGTTGCGGGTCGTCACCATCACCATGCTGTGCTCGGCGATGGTGGCGGCCGGATTCGGACTGGTGGTGTACCAGAGCATCACGACCGGCCTGGTCGAGGCGAAGCGCACGTCCGCGCTGAACCAGATGGAGGCAGGCCGCACCCGCGCCCAGCAGCAGCTCTCCGCGCTCTCCGCGCCGAACGACCCGGATCTCAAGGAGAACCTGCTCAACCTGATCAGCGTGCTGTCGAACGCGACCGGCCGGCCGGGCTCGTACGAGGTGGTCCTCGACAGCTCCGACCAGGAGATCGCCATCGACCCGGTGTCCCGCAACGACGCCGCGCCGCGCTACATCCCCGGCGAGCTGCGGCGGCTGGTGGCTGGCTCGAAGGTCAACGGCTACCAGTTCACCCGGGCCGACCCGGACGGCCTCGGCATGCGGCCGTACCTGGCCGTGGGCACCCCGGTGGAGCTGGACTGGGGCAGCTTCGAGCTGTACTACCTCTTCCCGCTGGACGAGGAGGTGGCCGCCGCGGCGCTGGTGCGCAACACGGTGCTGATCACGGGCGTGGCGCTGGTGATGCTGCTGGCCCTGATCGGGTGGCTGGTCACGAACCTGGTGGTGAGTCCCGTGCGGATGGCCGCGCGCACCGCCCAGCGGCTGTCGGCCGGCCTGCTGCACGAGCGGATGACGGTGCGGGGGCAGGACGAGTTGGCCACTCTCGCCGCGTCGTTCAACCAGATGGCGGGCAACCTGCAGCAGCAGATCGTGCAACTGGAGGAGCTGTCCCGGCTGCAGCGCCGCTTCACCTCGGACGTCTCGCATGAGCTGCGCACTCCGCTCACGACTGTCCGGATGGCGGCGGACATGCTGCACACCGCGCGGGAGGAGTTCGAGCCGCATGTGGCGCGCAGCACCGAGCTGCTGCAGGACGAGCTCGACCGCTTCGAGAACCTGCTCACGGACCTGCTGGAGATCAGCCGGTTCGACGCGGGGTTCGCGCATCTGGAATCCGAGGCGGTCGACGTGGTGTCGGTCGCCCGGCGGGCGGTGGAGTCGCTGCGGTCGGTGGCGCGGCGCCAGTCGGTGAGGGTGTTGCTGCGGGCGCCGGCGGATCCGGTGATCGCCGAGGTGGACCCGCGGCGCGTGGAGCGGATCCTGCGCAACCTGGTCGGCAACGCGATCGAGTACAGCGAAGGCCAGCCGGTGACGGTCACGGTGGCCGCTGACGCGAGCGCTGTCGCGATCGCGGTGCGGGACCGGGGGATCGGGCTGCGACCTGGCGAGGAGAAGCTGGTGTTCAACCGGTTCTGGCGGGCGGACCCGTCTCGGGCTCGCCAGACCGGCGGGACCGGTCTGGGACTGTCGATCAGCATGGAGGACACGCGCCTGCACGGAGGTTGGCTGGAGGCGTCCGGCTCGCCCGGCAGGGGCTCGCAGTTCCGCCTGACGCTTCCGGTCCCCGCTGGCGGGCGGCTGGATTCCTCGCCGCTGCGGCTGTCTCCCGATCCCGACGACGCCGCTGCCGGGCCCGGGACGTGCGAGGAGGAGATCACGCCGTCCGGCGACTGGCAACCGGTGGGCGGCTGGGACGCGGCGGTGGCGCGCGATGGCTGAGCGGACACGCAACCGGGGCGTGTGGGCCGTGACGGCCGCCATGGCGGCGTCGTTGACGATGCTGTCCGCCTGCGGGGTGCCGGACTCGGGCGTGCCCGTGGTGGCGGGAAGCCCCGGCCCCGGCGTGGTCAACGAGCAGCCCGACACACCGATGCCGCTGCCCAGGCCGGAAGACGCCAATGACAGTGCCCAGGCGGTCAAGCTCTACTTCCACGCCGCGTCGAGCGAGTGGACCGGGCTCCACGAGCAGGTGGGTCACTTCCTCACTCCGCGAGCGCGCTCGGTCATGCCGGAGACCGCCCCGGGGATTTCGGTGGTACGGGTGACAAGCTGGGGCGCGCCCAAGGTCAGCGCACCGGACGAGCACCTGATCAAGGTCAAGGGCGAGGTCGTCGGCGAGCTCAGCGAACAAGGCGTCCTGCAGCCCACCCGGCGGAGCTTCTCCCACACGTTCGAGGTGCGCTACCAGCAGACTGCGGAAGGCCTGGTCTGGCTGGTCGCCGAGCCGCCGACAGGGTACGTGATCTCGG
>WHSM01000613.1 GCA_009380105.1 Micromonosporaceae bacterium | reverse complement strand
CGCGCGCGCGTGGGTAGGATTGCCGGTCGCGCCGACACCAGTCGCGAGGTTGAGAGGAGCAGTCCCCATGCCGCGGGAGAAAGGGCGGAAGGTGGTCACCACCAACCGCAGAGCGCGGCACGACTACGCCGTTCTCGACACGTACGAGGCAGGGCTCGTGCTCACCGGCACCGAGGTCAAGTCGCTGCGCACCGGCAAGGCCTCGCTGGTCGACGCGTTCGCGATCGTCTCCGACGGACAGCTGTACCTGCACAACGCCCACATCCCGGAGTACACCCAGGGCACGTGGACCAACCACGATCCCCGGCGGGTGCGCAAGCTGCTGCTCAAGCGCCAGGAGATCGACCGGATGATCGGCAAGCTCAAGGAGAGCGGCCTGACCCTGGTGCCGTTGGCGCTGTACTTCTCCGACGGCTGGGCCAAGGTCGAGTTGGCGCTCGCCAAAGGCAAGCGGAGCTACGACAAGCGCCAGGACCTCGCCAAGCGCGACGCCGACCGGGAGGTCCAACGCGCGCTGGGCCGCCGCCGCAAAGGCATGCGCTGACCCGCATCCGCCGGGACTGGCAGCACGGTTGCCACCGCCGCGGCCATGCTCGGGACTGCGTCAACGCCCGCGCAAGCCGTCTCCAGCACCCCGGAACCCGACGCGACGGCCGGGACCGTGGTCGCGCGCGGCGGGGCATCTGCACGACAGCGGCGTACATCTGGAGGCCACCCGGGAGACCGGCTCGCCGCTGTCCATCTGTGACTCCGTCGCCGGGTACGGCGAGACGCCCGGCTACATCGACCCGTCGGGGCGGGCGCACCTGTCGTCGATGTCCACCTGCGAGGCCGACCCACCCGCGGTGCTCAGCCAGGGACACGGTGCGGATTCACAGCGTGTACGACTCGCCCGAGCCCCAGACCGATGTCATGGGGATCATGCTGATGTACATCGCCTGAGGGGAGGCGTGGCGCCTGGCTGGCGCTCAGTCCGCCGACTGGTCCGTGCCCGGCTCCGGACCGGTGTCGTCGGCCAGTGCCTCGTCGACCGTGTCGTACACCGGGAACACCCGGTCCAGGCACGTCACCTCGAGGATCTTGACGACGTTGCCCGGCACCGAGGTGAACGCCACCACGCCACCGGCGGCCTTCGCCTTCTTGTGCACACGCACCAACACGCCGAGACCTGTCGAGTCCAGAAACCGCAGGTCCGACATGTCCACGACGATCTTCGCGCGTTCGGTGAGCGCCTCGTGCAGCGCGGTGCGCAGCTCGGGCGCGGTCGCCAGGTCCAGGTCGCCGCTCAGCCCAATGACGGCAGCGT
Source organism: Micromonosporaceae bacterium (assembly GCA_009380105.1). Lineage (GTDB taxonomy): Bacteria > Actinomycetota > Actinomycetes > Mycobacteriales > Micromonosporaceae > WHSM01. The sequence goes on along the minus strand of WHSM01000613.1, from coordinate 345 downwards.
CATCGGTGAGGCGCTGGCTGGTGACGAGTCGCATCAAGATCTCCCGCTGTCGGCTCACTGTCGCAGAGCAACCTATCGGTTCGCTCCGTCCGGTTGCGAACGCTTCCTCCCGGCCCGACCCTATCGAGGGCAGGTCCAGCCGTCACTTCGGCACGGCGCAGCCGATACCGGAATGATCCGCCAGGACGCTCGCGTTAGGCTAGAGGTACAACTCAACAGGGGGGTGACTGGTTTCGACTTCGTACGTTGACACAGGGGAAGCGGGCCGAGGAAGCCGACGTCGTCTCGTTAATCGTCGTCGGAAAAAAATAAGCGCCAAGTCTAATCGCGCTCAGTTCGCCCTCG
>WHSM01000467.1 GCA_009380105.1 Micromonosporaceae bacterium | reverse complement strand
TCGTCACCTCGAAGTACTTCCGCGGCGCGGTCGGCTCCGAGCAGCGTGAGTCCAGCCTCAAGCAGCTGATCGACCGGGTGGTCAAGACCTACCGGGCCGCGGGCGAGCAGCACGGCTACTTCGCCACGCCGGGCGACGCCGAGATCTTCGAGCACGAGCTGACCTGGATGCTGCTGCACCAGGTGTTCAGCTTCAACTCCCCGGTCTGGTTCAACGTCGGCACCACCTCCAAGCAGCAGGTCAGCGCCTGTTTCATCCTCTCGGTGGACGACTCCATGGACTCGATCCTGGAGTGGTACAAGGAGGAGGGCCTGATCTTCAAGGGCGGCTCCGGCTCTGGCGTGAACCTGTCGCGCATCCGTTCCAGCAAGGAGTTGCTCTCCTCCGGCGGCACCGCTTCCGGTCCCGTGAGCTTCATGCGCGGCGCCGACGCCTCCGCCGGGACCATCAAGTCCGGCGGCGCCACCCGGCGCGCGGCGAAGATGGTGATCCTCGATGTCGACCACCCTGACGTGGGGGAGTTCATCGAGACCAAGGCGCGCGAGGAGGACAAGATCCGCGCGCTCCGCGACGCTGGTTTCGACATGGACCTCGGCGGCAAGGACATCGTGTCCGTGCAGTACCAGAACGCCAACAACTCGGTGCGAGTCTCCGACGAGTTCATGAAGGCGGTCGACGAGCGGGGCGAGTTCCCGCTCCGCGCCCGCATGGACGGCAGCACGGTGGAAACCATCGACGCCCACGAGTTGTTCCGCAAGATCTCCCAGGCGGCGTGGGCGTGCGCCGACCCCGGTCTGCAGTACGACGACACGATCAACGACTGGCACACCTGCCCGGAGACCGGCCGGATCACCGCGAGCAACCCCTGCAGTGAGTACCTGCACCTGGACAACTCCTCGTGCAACCTGGCCTCGCTGAACCTGATGAAGTTCCTGGGCGCGGACTCCGCCTTCGACGTGCGGAGGTTCGTCAAGTCCGTCGAGCTGGTCATCACCGCGATGGACATCTCGATCTGCTTCGCCGACTTCCCGACCGAGAAGATCGCAGAGACCACGCGCGCGTACCGGCAGCTGGGCATCGGTTACGCCAACCTGGGCGCCCTTCTCATGGCGTGCGGCCACCCGTACGACTCGGACGCGGGCCGCTCGCTCTCGGCGGCCATCACCAGCGTGATGACCGCCGTGTCGTACCGTCGCTCCGCCGAGCTGGCCGGCATCGTCGGCCCGTACCAGGGCTACGCCCGCAACGCCGAGCCGCACAAGCGGGTCATGCGCAAGCACGCCGCCGCGAGCGACACGGTCCGCACCCACGGCCGCAACGACGTGGCGCTGCTGCGCGAGGCCGCCAAGCAGTGGCAGGAAGGTGTGAAGATTGGCGAGAAGCACGGCTGGCGCAACTCCCAGGCCTCAGTGCTCGCTCCCACCGGGACCATCAGCTTCATGATGGATTGCGACACCACGGGGGTCGAGCCGGACCTCGCGCTGGTGAAGTTCAAGAAGCTGGTCGGCGGCGGCTCGATGCAGATCGTCAACCAGACTGTGCCTCGGGCGCTGCGCTCACTCGGCTATCCCGAGGAGCAGGTCGAGGCGGTCGTCGAGCACATCGCCGAGCACGGCCACGTGATCGACGCGCCCGGGCTGCGCGAGGAGCACTACGCCGTGTTCGACTGCGCCATGGGCGACCGGTCGATCAAGGCGATGGGCCACGTGCGGATGATGGCCGCGGTGCAGCCGTTCATCTCGGGCGCCGTGTCCAAGACCGTGAACATGCCGGAGTCGGCGACCGTCGAGGACGTCGAGGAGATCTACTTCCAGAGCTGGAAGCTCGGCCTGAAGGCGCTGGCGATCTACCGGGACAACTGCAAGGTCGGTCAGCCGCTGTCGGTGTCCAAGCGGCAGACCGCCGAGGCCGAGGAGCCGGCCAAGCAGATCGAGTACCGCCCGATCCGCAAGCGGCTGCCGAAGTCCCGGCCCAGCACCACCACGTCGTTCTCGGTGGCCGGCGCCGAGGGGTACATGACCGCGTCGAGCTACCCCGACAACGGCCTCGGCGAGGTGTTCCTGAAGATGTCCAAGCAGGGCTCCACGCTCGCCGGGGTGATGGACGCCTTCTCGGTCGCGATCTCGATCGGCCTGCAGTACGGCGTGCCGCTGGAGACGTACGTGTCGAAGTTCGTCAACATGCGGTTCGAGCCGGCCGGCATGACCGACGACCCGGACATCCGGATGGCGACGTCCGTGCTGGACTACATCTTCCGCAGGCTGGCGCTGGACTATCTGCCGTACGACGAGCGCGCTGACCTCGGTGTGTTCACCGCGGCGGAGCGGGCCGCGCAGGCACGTGGCGAGGATCCGGCGTCGGTGCGCGGCAACGACGACGCGGTGGACCTCGCGGGGCTCGCGGTGTCGGCGCCGATAGAGGCGCCGAAGACGGACGAGTCGGCTGAGCCGGTCAGGCCGTCCGCAGCGGAGGAGCCGGCGCCGCGCGCGGCGGCGGCGGCGCCGCACACCTCGGCGGACGCGCCGTTGTGCTTCACCTGCGGCACCAAGATGCGCCCAGCGGGCAGCTGCTACGTCTGCGAAGGCTGCGGCTCCACCTCCGGCTGCAGCTAGGGGAGCCTGGTCCCGGCCCGGGACGGCGGGAGGCCGAGTTCGTTCGGCTTTCCCGCCGTCCCGGGACCTCAAGATCGCGACTAGGACGCCGGCCTCAGCCCCCGGTCGTTTCGTCGGCCTGGGCGATGTCGCGCTCGGCAGCGGCTTCGACGGGAGCGCCCGTGCGCGCCTTCCACAGCGCGATCGCGGCCTCCACGATCAGCCAGAGCGCCAGCACAAAGATGATGGCGTCCAGCGGCGCGAGCACCCACTGGCCGGCGGCGACGAATTCGCCGAGCTGGATGAACAGCGCCCATGTCGTCATGGCGAGCAGGAACACCAGCGGCACCAGCACCGCGATCGGGTTGCGCCGGTTGCGGGTCACCCACACGGCGATGACCGCCAGCGCGAGCCCGGCCGTGAGCTGGTTCGTGGTGCCGAACAGCCGCCACAGCACCCCGAAGGTGTAGCCGGCGTCGCCGCCGCCCGGGATCAGCGCCATGCCCATCGGAATCAGCACGGCGATGGTCGTGGCGAGTGTCAGGTTGCGGGCGACGACCCGCACCCGGGTGATCTCGCCGATCTCCTGCACGATGTAGCGCTGCAGTCG
>WHSM01000463.1 GCA_009380105.1 Micromonosporaceae bacterium | reverse complement strand
CGGCTGGCCGCCGCCAGCGGGGCCAGGCGCCAGCCGTGGAACTTCACCGCGTTCTGGCTGATCTGCAGGATCACCGGGCGGCCGGCCAGCTCGGCGCCGGCGACGATCGCCTCGGCGTGCTCGATCATGATCACGTTGAACGCGGCCACGCCCCGCCCCTCAACAGCCGCCGCGGCCACAATGCGGCCGGCACTCTCAACGCTCATCGACTCTCCTTCACACCATTGCGATGATCATGACCCGGGCAGCACGAACAGCCCGGAATCTGCTGTGGACGTCATGATCACCCCCGGGATTACGGGGTCCAGCGGGGTGTTGCTGACTTGCGCCGCGCAGCCGGCGGTAGGTGGCGGCGTTGAGGCTGACCGTGAGGATCATGCGGCCCACTCGCCCGCGCGCATCACCCGGCGCACCGACAGCTCCTCGTCCAGGACCACCAGGTCGGCGCGCAGGCCGCCGGCCACGGCGCCCCGGTCGGTCAGGCCGAGCGCGCGCGCCGGGGTCGAGGCCGCCATCGCGGCGGCGTCGGCGATCGGGATCCCGGCGGCGACGGCCCGGCGCAGCGCGGCGTCCATCGTCAGCGTGCTGCCCGCGATCGAACCTTCCGAGACCACACGTTGTTTGCCGGCGTCGTCGAGTGGTCTCGGAAGGTTCGTCGACCCTCCTTCTGTCAGCCGCGCCACGCCATCGGCGACCGTGACCAACTGGCCGCCCAACTCGTACTCGCCGTCGGTCATTCCGGCTGCGGAGATCGCGTCGGTGATCAGCGCCGCCCGGCCCGGCCCGGTCACGCCGGCCGCGAAACGTAGCGTGCCGTCGTGCAAGTGGGTCCCGTCGGCGATGAGCTCGCACACCACGCCGGGCGCGCCGAGCAGCGCGTACACGGGGCCAGGCTCGCGGTGGTGCGGCGGGCGCATGCCGTTGAAGACGTGGGTGCCGACCGTCGCGCCGGCCGCGACTCCGTCGAGAGTCTGTTGGTACGTGGCGTCGGTGTGCCCCAGCGCCACGGTGACGCCGCGCCCGGCCAGGTGCTCGATCGCGGCCAGGGCGCCCGGCAGCTCGGGGGCGATGGTGACCATGCGCACCGCGCCGCCGCCGGCATCCAGCAGCGTCGCCAGCTCGCCGAGATCCGGATCCCGCAGGTGCGCCGGGTTCTGCGCCCCGCACCGCGCCTGCGACAGGTACGGGCCTTCGTAGTGAATCCCGGCGATCACGTCCTCGGCGACCAGTGGGGCGAGGGCCGCCGTGGTGTCGTGCAGCAGAGCCGGGGGAGCGGTGACGAGACTGGCGAGGCTCGTCGTGGTCCCGTGGCTGAGGTGGAAGGCGGCCGCCTGGCGCGCCTGCTCCGGATCTCCTGTGGTGTACGTGGCTCCGCCGCCCCCATGGACGTGGATGTCCACGAATCCCGGCAGCACCCAGGCCCCGCCGAGATCCTCCCCGCCCGACCCGTCGGCAGTGGCTCCCGGGAGCACCGCGCCGATCCGGTCGCCGGTCACCTCGACGCTGCCATCGACGATCCCGTCCGGGGTGACGATCTTCGCGTTGCAGAGCAGCGTCATGTGTTGTCTCCGGAGCTGGCGGCGGCTGCGTTCGTCGTGGCGGCCGCCGCGAGCAGCGCGGCGCCCAGGCATCCGGCCTGGTCGCCGAGCGCGGCGGGCGCCAGCACGGGCGGCGCCTCGAAGGTCCGGCGCGCGTCGATCGCGGCGTGGAGCGGGTGGAGCAGGTGCTCGCCGGCTTCGGCGAGTCCGCCGCCGATCACGATCAGCTCCGGGTCGTACAGGGTGATCGCGGTGAGCAGGCCGTCGGCGAGCGCGTCGACCGTCTGCCGCCACACCGCGACAGCGGCCGGCTCACCGGCGACGGCTTCCCGCGCCACGTCGGCCGCGCTCGCCTGGCGCCCGGTCCGCTCGGCGTAGCGGCTCGCCACGGCCGCCGCAGACGCCTCGGCCTCCAGGCAGCCGCGTCTGCCGCAGCCGCAGCGGCGCCCGTCTGGGCGTACCACGATATGTCCCAATTCACACGCGGCGCCGTGAGCGCCGGTCGAGACCTCCCCCGCGACCACGTGCGCCCCCGCGATCCCGGTGCCGATCGGCACGAAGAGAAGCTGCGAGGCGCCCTGGCCGGCGCCGAGGCGGGCCTCGGCGAGCCCGCCGGTCCGCACGTCGTGCCCGAGGACGGCGGGCAGACCGAGCCGGTCTGCGGCGAGGTCGCGGAGTGGCACGTCGCGCCAGCCGATGTTCGCCGAGTACGCCGCGACGCCCCGCGTCTCGTCCACGATGCCCGGGGCCGCCAGTCCGACGGCGCGCGGGTTCAGGCCGTCGGCCCGCGCCCGCTCCGCCAGGCTTTCGGCGACGTCGAGGATGCGGTCGACCACCGCGTCGGGGCCGCGTTCGGCGTGGGTCGGGCGCCGTTCGGTGTGCCGGGCTGTCACGGCGCCGGACGGCTCGAGATCCGCCAGGGCGCACTTGATCATGGTGCCGCCGACATCGACAGCGATCACCACGTCGTGGGACACGCGCCCTCCTCGGGGTCTCGCGGGTGCCGCCGGCCTTGGCTGCTCGCTGCGACAGCTCGGCTGCCAAGAGCAAAGTTTGAGCGCTTTGCGCATGTGCACTCGACGTTCTACCCAGGTTTCGCGCATGATTGTGCACGTCAAGGTGTCGTGAAGGCTAGTGGGGCTGCCAAGTTCCACGTTCTTGGAGGACCCGGTGGACCGGTACGGGCGATGGAACACGCTGCTGGAGATCCTCGCCGAGGACGGCAAGATCACGGTGGAGGAGGCGGCGACGCGCCTCGAGGTCTCCCAGGCCACCATCCGCCGGGACTTCGACCAGCTCGCTCAGCAGCAGATGATCAACCGCACCCGGGGTGGCGCGGTGGCCAACACCGTCTCGTACGACCTGCCGCTGCGCTACAAGTCCGCCAAGCACACCGACGAGAAGCAGCGCGTCGGGCAGGCCGCGGCCGCGCTGGTCTCCGCTGGCATGGTGGTCGGGATCAACGGCGGCACCACCACCACGGAAGTGGCGCGGGCCCTCGCCACCCGGCCGGACCTGATGCGCAGCACCGACGGCAGCGCGCTGACGATCGTCACCAACGCGCTCAACATCGCCAACGAGATGCTGGTGCGCCCGCACATGAAGATCGTGGTCACCGGCGGAGTGGTGCGCCCCCAGTCGTACGAGCTGATCGGCGCCCTGGCGACCAACAT
>WHSM01000051.1 GCA_009380105.1 Micromonosporaceae bacterium | reverse complement strand
TGCCGAGATGTCCTCCCACCATCCGTCCAGCCACTCGTAGACGGGCTTGGCGTGGTGGAACGCGGTCTGGGTCATCGGCATGTCGTCGCAGCGCTCCCCGTCGACCTCGTACGCGACACAGATCGGCACCCGGGGCAGCCCGGACAGCACGTCGAGCTTGGTCACCACCAGGTCGGTGATCCCGTTGACCCGCACCGCGTAGCGGCCGAGCACCGCGTCGAACCAGCCGCAGCGGCGCTCCCGGCCAGTGGTGGTGCCGTACTCCTGGCCGGTCTTGCGCAGGAACTCGCCGGACTCGTCGAACAGCTCGGTCGGGAACGGCCCCGATCCCACCCGGGTCGTGTACGCCTTCGTCACGCCGATCACCTGACGGATCGCCGTCGGCGCGATGCCGGAGCCGACGCAGGCCCCGCCGGTGGTCGGGTTGGACGACGTCACGAACGGATACGTGCCGTGGTCCATGTCGAGCATGGTCGCCTGGGCGCCTTCCAGCAGCACGGTCTCGCCGCGGTCCAGCGCGCCCCACAGCTCGGCCCGGGTGTCCACGATCATCGGGCGCAGCCGCTCGGCGTACTGGAGGTACTCGTCGACCACGGCCGAGACGTCGATGGCCTTGCGGTTGTAGACCTTCACCAGGATCTGGTTCTTCTCCCGCAGCGCCAGCTCCAACTTCTGCCGCAGGATGCCCGGGTCGAGCAGGTCCTGGGTGCGCACGCCCATCCGGGCGACCTTGTCCCCGTACGCGGGTCCGATGCCGCGACCGGTGGTGCCGATCCGGGACGAGCCGAGGTAGCGCTCCACCAGTCGGTCCAGCGCCCGGTGATGCGGCATGATCAGGTGCGCGTCGCCGGAGATCAGCAGTCGCGGCGTCACGTCCATGCCCCGGGCGATCAGCCCGTCGATCTCGCCGAGCAGCACCTTCGGGTCGACCACGACGCCGTTCCCGATGACGATCTTGGCGTTCCGGGCGAGGGCTCCGGACGGGAGCAGGTGCAGGGCGTACTTCTGTCCGTCGGGCGTGACCACCGTGTGACCGGCGTTGTTGCCGCCGGAGAACCGCACGACGTAGTCGACCCGCTCGCCGAGCAGGTCGGTCACCTTGCCTTTGCCCTCATCGCCCCACTGGGCGCCGACGAGCGCGATCGCTGGCATGTTGTCCTGTCTCCTCCTGGCGGGGACCGGCCGCGTCCTCGCGGTCCTGAGCCGCCTGCTCGCGCGCCTGGGCCGCCTCGTCGCGGGCTCGGCAGCGCGCTTCCTGGGGTTCCGGGGGAACGGCGCCCGACTGTGCCCCGGCCCAGCTCTCGGGGCCGGTGGCGGGTTACAGGTTAGTGTTCCGTACGCGAAGGGGGTTGACCAAGGAGGCGGCCGAACGGTCAAGTCTCTTCGCGTACGGAACACCAGACGCTCCGACAATAGGGCGTCGAAGTCGAACGTCTTGCGAGGTCCCCCGATCGTGCACATCGTCCTGCTGAACCTGCTCTCGCCCGGTTCGTGCGCCAGCGAACGGGTGCCGGTGCTCGCCTTCCGCGACGCCCTCCGCAAGGCCGGCGCCGAGGTCACGACCATGGCGGCGGAGTCCGACCAGGAGATCGACTCCGCGTTGGAGGGACTCGGGCCGGCGCGCCGGCTGGTGGTCGCCACGGCCGCCGACGGCGAGTTGCGCGCCGTGCTCCGCCGGATGGTGCGGCGGTACGCTCCGCCGCCCAGCAAGCGGCCCGACGATCTCCCGCGAGACCGCACCATTCCTGACCTCCCGGCGATCGGCGTGCTGCCGCTGGACGCGTCCGAGCCAGCCGAGCTGGTGGCGCGCCTGGGATTGCCGCGCGCGCCCGAAGAGGTGGCGGAGGCCGTGCTGGGCGAGAAGGCGCGGCGGCTGGACCTGTTCCGCACCGACAGCGGCTCGGTGACGCTGCACGGCGCGCTGGTCGGCGGCGCCGACGAGAACGGCCAGGCCACGGCCTGGTGGGGCAAGGTCGAGGTGGACGACACGGTGCTGTCCGATGGCTCGGAACCGCTGGTCGCCTGCGCGGTCGCCAATTCTTCCGGGTACGCCGTGATCGACGATCTTCCGCTCGTGGCCGGCGCCGATCCGGCCGACGGTCTGATCGACGTCGGTGTGGCGGTGCCGGTCGTCAGCCGGGGGTTCCTCCGCCGGAAGATGCGGGTCGAGGTACGCCGCTCACGCGGACGTGCGGTGTCGATCACGCCACGTGACGAAGTACCGTACCTCGACGACGGAGTCGCGGGTACCCTCGGCCGAAAGCGAAGCTGGTGGACAGAACGGTCAGCCTGGGCGGTATACGTCCGGTAACGCCGCGCAGGTCTGCCTTAACAGCCAATTGAAGGCGGCACGCCAATCCGCCGCTGACGAGGCAGAATCGCGACATTGCAGCCTCACCAATGACTGGACAGGGAGGGCGCGCGTGGAGCAGTCCCGCACCGACCCGCACTCGGGGGATCACGCGGAACCGGCGCCGGACGGCCGGCACGTTGAACCGCCCCCGCACCGCGACAACGGCGCAGACGCGCCACCGGAATCGTCGACGCCAGACGCCTCGGCGGCGGCGGGCGTGCCCGACGATCCGGACGCCGGAGACGATCCGGACGCCGGAGACGACCCTGACACCGGAGACGATCCGCCGCTGTGGCCACCGGTGGAAGCGGCGGCGAACGCGGCGTGGATCCGCCGCCCCGGGGACGAGCACTCCGACCGCGAGGAGCCGACCGGCGAGCAGCGGCTGATGAATCCGCTCGGGCTCCCGTCCGGGGCCGGCCCGCACGCCCCGCCAATGGGCTCTGCCCCGCCGTCCTCGTCACCACCGTCCTCGTCACCGCCGTCTTCTTCGGCGCCGTCATCTGGGGCCGTCGGCGGGTTCGGGTCGACGTCGGGCGGGCCGGGGGACGAGATCGACTCCCCGTTCCTTCCGATGGCCAGCCCGCACGCCACCCCGCCGGGATTCGAGCCGCACACCCTGGACCCGAGCGACTTCCGTGGGCACACCACGCTACCCAGCGCGACCCCGCCACGACCGACCCAGACCGGGCCGCCTGGGCCGCTCGGGCCCCCGGGCTCCGCGCCCCCCGGGCCGCCGCATTCCGGGCCGCCCGCCTGGCCCGCGCCACCCACCGCTCACCCCCAGGGGCCGGACGGCCCGCCTGGCGTCGAGATGGGCCGCGCCCAGGTCCACCCGCCACGCGACACGGCCTTCGGCTCGGGCCCGGGGACCCCGGCCGAGCAAAGGTCCCAGGCTGACGCGCCCACGCCGCCGGGCCCGCCACCGGCGGGGACTCCCACGCAGGCCCCACCGCCGCAGGGCCCGCCGCCCGGGTCGGCCCCGCACGGACCTGGTCCAGGGCGACCGGGGCCACCCGGCCCCGCACCGCACGCACCTGGCCCTGGCCAGCAGGCACCACATGGCCCTGGCCAGCAGGGGCCGCCGCCGTATCCCAGAGAGCCGCAGTATGGGCAGCCCACCGGCGGATATCCGATGGGTCAGCCGCCGGGAGCGCCGACGACGGAGTTCCCGCAGCCGCACCCCGACTCGACCCAGACGCCGACGGCCGACGAGTTCGCCCGGCGCCGTGCGGTGCGACCGCCCGAGCCGGTCGCCACCATGGGCCTCCGGGCCGCCATGCGCCGCAGCACGCTCGGGCTCGTGCGCATGCCTCCCGGTCGCAAGGAGCAGGAGTTCATCCGCTCTATCGAGACGGTGCGCCGCAACTTCGGCGGCCTGCGCCAGGTCACCGTGGTGAACCCGAAGGGCGGCGCCGGCAAGACGGTCGCGGTCCTGATGATCGCGATGACGTTCGGCCAGAAGCGCGGTGGCTACGTGCTCGCCTGGGACAACAACGAGACCCAAGGCACGCTCGGGATGCGGGCGGCGCAGGACTTCCACCAGCGCACCGTGCGGGACCTGCTGCGCGACCTGGACCACTTCCGGGGTCCGACCGGCCGGGTCGGCGACCTGTCGCAGTACGTGCGCGCCCAGGGCGAGGCGATGTTCGACGTGCTCGCCAGCGACGAGTCCGCCACGGCCGGGGAGATGCTCACGGCGAACGCGTTCCGGGACATCCGCGAAGTGGTGAGCCGGTTCTACAAGTTGATCACCGTGGACACCGGCAACAACGTGCGCGCCCAGAACTGGCAGGCCGCCATCGACGCGACCGACCAGATGGTGGTCACGATGTCGGCGCGCAACGACTCAGCGGAGACCGCGGCCCGGATGCTCGACCACCTGGAGCAGACCGGCCGGCATCAGTTGGTGCGGCGCGCTGTCACCGTGGTGTCGATGCCGCCGAGCCGCAAGGACATCGACCTGCCGGCGATCCAACGGCACTTCTCGGCCCGTACCCGGGCGGTGCTGTTGGCGCCGTACGAAGGGCTGATCGACTCCGGGGAGCCGATCCGCTACAGCCTGCTGACCCAGGCCACCCGTGACGCGTGGCTGAAGATCGGCTCCGCGGTCGCAGAGGGCCTCTGACCGCCCTGACGCCGGCGCGGGACGGGACGCGGCGGTCAGCTTCCCAGCGCGTCGGCGGCTGCGGGGTCGCAGTCCCGGAGGAACTGCGCGCACCGCGCGGCCTCGTCCACCTCGCCGATCTGCTCGGCAGCGCGGCCGAGCGCGTGCAGGCTGCGTAGGAACCCTCGGTTCGGCTTGTGCGACCACGGCACCGGGCCGGTTCCGCGCCAGCCGTGCTTACGAAGCAGATCGAGCCCGCGGTGATAACCGCTGCGCGCGTACGCGTAGCTGGCCACCGGCTCGCCGTTGTCGGCGGCGCGGTCGGCGAGCTCGGCCCACGCGGCGGAGTGCCCAGGGAACCGCGCCGCGACCTCGGCCGGGTCGCCATCGGCCCGCAACACCGCGTCGAGCGCCTGGTCGGCTTCGGGCTCCGCGGGCAGGAGTGTGGCGGGCGTGTCGCCAAGGAGGTTTCGGGTTGGGCTCATGCTGCCATTGTGCTGCACCGCCCATTCCGGTTGAGATCGGGCGCCGAGGCGTCACAGTCAAGCGATCTGGGACACAAGAACGTAATGAATCGCGCTTGGCGGGTAACAGGTGCGCCGAGATGAGCGATACTGGGAGTGTCCGGAGCCTCCCCAGGACCGGCACGGCGACGGCCCGCACGTTAGGTGTGGGCCGTCGCTTCTTGTCCGGGCCAGGCCGGGCTCATTCAAACCACTGACGGGCGCTCTATGTTTACGGGGTGCAGGACGCCAACCACCAGGACGCCAACCACACCGCTGACGCCTACGACCACAGCCCCGACGAGGTCGAGACCCGCCACGAGCTGGAGCACCACCTGAGGAAAGGCCGGCTGAGCGGGCTGACCGTGCAAGGGCTGGCCCTCGACGGCAGCGACGGCGGCGACGGCGGCGCGCCGCCGGACCTGAGCCGTGCCGAGGTCAAGGACACGCTCTTCGTGGGGTGCCGATTCGCGGACCCGGCGACCGGGGCGGACCTGATCCGCCGGGGCGCGCACGTGGTGCCGGACTTCCACGAGATGCTCTACTCCACCCACCCGCCCAGGCTCTACACGCCGGAGGATCTCGTCGCCGGCTACGACGGCGGCGGCTTCGCGGGGATGTACGACACGCGCGTCCACTGGCACTTCGTCGCCCGCGGCGGGGCGCTGCCGGACGTCCGGGAGGCGTTGGCGCAGCGGATGCACGACCACGCGATCGACGACGCGTTGACCGACACGATGGACGCGTGGGCAGCGGCCTCGGGCGGCCCCGTGGTCGGGGTCATGGGCGGGCACGCGGAGCCTCGGGGCTCCGCGGGGTACCGGCTCGCCGCCCGGATCGGGCAGCGCCTGGCGGCTGCCGGGTGCCTCGTGGTGACCGGCGGCGGGCCCGGCGTGATGGAGGCGGCGAACCTCGGAGCCGCGTTCTCGGGCAGCGAGGCGGACGCGCTGCTGGGCGTGATCGATCAGCTCGCCGAGGCTCCGCGCTTCGCCGACCATGACCCGTACACAGAAAAAGCCCTGGACGTGCGCCGAGCGCACACCGCGCCCGGGCTGCCGCGAGCGGAGAGCCCGGGGTCGGGCGAGGCCGCGCTGGCCTGGGCCCGGCACGGCGGGCTGTCGGCGCCCACGTGGCTGTACGGGCACGAGCCGGCGAACCTGTTCGCGGCGCGGGTGGCGAAGTACTTCTCCAACGCGATCCGGGAGGACACGATCCTACAGTTGGCGCGGGGCGGCATCGTGTTCGCCGCGGGTCGGGCTGGCACCGTCCAGGAAGTGTTCCAGGCCGCCACCAAGACGTTTTACGCGACCGATGGGGCGAGTGGGCCGTTTGTCTTTCTGGGTACCCGGTACTGGACGGACTCGCTGCCCGTGGAGAAGTTGCTGCGGCCGCTGCTGGCCGGTTCTCCGCACGGCGACATGTCCCATCTGGTGCACCTGGTCGACGACGTGGACGAGGCGGTCGCGCTGCTGCTGCGGCAGGCGCCGCCTGCCGCCGCGAAGGAGGCCCAGCGCGTCACACCATAGTGCGCGCTCGGCGAGTTGCCCGCAACCCGCCGAATCCGGCACACCCGTGGCTCCCGAGGAGGCACAGCGTGAGCGACCGCGTCTTCAAAGAGGTCGACATCGAGTCGGTGCACCGCAGACTGGTGCGCCTGGAGCACGAGATCGACGTCCAACGGCGGATGCTGGCGCCGGTGTGCATGGTCACCGGCGGCCTGGTGCTGGCGTTCGCCAGCTTCGGACTGATCAGTCGCGGCGAGTACGACGGGACGCTGCTCGAAGGTTGGACGGCGCTGTTCTTCGTGTACGTCCTGGTGATGCTGCCGCTCACCGCGCTCGCCGTGGGCACGCGCACGATCGGGCTGAAAGGCGTCGCGGCCGCGGCGTGGGGAGTGATCGCCGTGGTGGCGCTGTGCATCGGCGCGGGGCCGCGCCCGAATCTGGCGGAGGTGCTCGGCCCGGCGCCGTGGTGCCTGTTCGTGGCGTCGCTGATCAACCTGGTGGGCCTGATCCGCCTGCCCAGCAAGTCGTGAGCCGTGGTCGCCACCGATGAGGCCATGGCACGCTCCGCAGACGTGAGGGCGAAAGTCGAACAGCTCTCACAAACGGCGACGCGCAAGGGTCAGTCCATCCCTGGCACGACACCACGCACGCGTTGACGCTGCTGTGTCCGCGGCGCCGGTAGCCTCGACGGTGACGTAGGAGGCTTGACCATGCCCGTCGACCGACCGCTAACGGAGCAACGCACGCCCGTTGACCTCGTGGCGGATGTGCGTGCCGGCCGGGTGCGCATCCCCCCCCTTCAGCGTCCGTTCCGCTGGGACGCCGCTGATGTGATCGCGCTGTTCGACAGCTTGCTCCACGGCTACCCCATCGGCAATCTGCTCTTCTGGCGCAAGTCCGCGCCGGCGGAGCTTCTGCGCATCGGCCCCATCGAAGTGGACGCGCCCGAGATGGACAACGCCGACTGGGTCGTTGACGGCCAGCAGCGAATCACCAGCCTGGTAGGCGCTCTCACGGCTCCCGACGACATCAACGACCCCCGTTTCCGGATCTACTTCGACCTGAAGCAATCGGCCTTCCGCTCCCTCGGCATCCGCAAGCAGCCACCTCGCCATTGGCTGCCGGTCAATCGCCTCACTGACACTCGTGCCCTGCTCACCTGGTACCGCGAGAACACAGAGTGGCTGACCGACACTCAGATCACCCACGCGGACACCGTGGCAAAGGCGCTCCGTGAGTACCAGATCCCAACGAATATCGTTGTCGGCGCCGCCGAGGACCAGTTACGGCTGATCTTCGATCGTCTCAACAATGCGGGAAAACCCCTCCGTAAGGATGAAGTGTTCAGCGCGCTTCACTCCGCAGTCGGTGACCAAGAACCAGCCACTCTGGAAGCGGCCACCCGAGCCACCGCTGACATGGGATTCGGTCGCATGGACAGGCGTCTGGGCCTGCGAAGCGTGCTGGCGTACCGCGGTGGGGACGTGTACCGCGACTTTCATGACGAGTTCGACTCACAAGAAGATCTGGTCGCGACTTTCCAGGGCGTTGATCACGCACTGGCGCACGCCGTTGACTTCCTGCAGGAAACGGCCCAGATCCCGCATTTTCGCTTGCTTCCGTACAGCCATGTTGTCCCTGTCCTGGTCCGGTGGATTCGGCTGTACGGCAAGCCGTCTGGTCGAGTCGCCGTGCTCCTGCGGCGGTGGGTCTGGCGCGGCGCCGCGATCGGCATTCGGGCGGGCGGCACCAGCGTCAGGGTGGTTCGGCAGGCCGTCGCCGCCGTAGAGGGCGGCGATCCCTACACCAGCGCACAACGATTGCTCTCCCAGTTCGACAACGCTCCCCCCACCGGGGCAGACCTCGCAGCCGTGCAAATGAAGCACGCCAACGCCCAGGTGAACCTCCTGGGGCTACTGGCAGCGGGACCGCGCGGCGTCGATGGTCAACCGATCGTCGCCAGCAACCTCGTCGAGGAAAGGAGCATGACCTGCGAGATCGTCCGATCGAACCACCCTCTCGCCAACACGTTCGCCAATCGCATGGTCCGTGACTCCACGGAGGAGGTGGTCGCCAACTGGCAGGAAGGCGGCGGGTGGCTTCAATTCGCCTCGCCCGATGTTGCGGAGACCCACCTCGTCGACGAAGTGTGCCGAGCACATCTGAGAGAGGGTGATGTCACGGGTTTCCTGAAGCGTCGTCGCGACTTGGTGGCAACGCAGATCGAGCGGCACACCGCCGCGATGGCTGAGTGGGGGGCGCGCGACGGTGTGCCTATCCGGGATCTGATGCGGACGGCGAGTTGATGGCTGAGTCGGTCGACGCCGAGGTCCGGCTGCACGGACACCCAGTGGGCGTGCTCACCTACCACCAGGGTGGCTCGACGTTCCGATACGAGGACTCACTTACCTCGCCCGACCACAGAGTGCTCGGTCAGATATTCGAGGACGCGCCCGGTGAGATCCGGCGCGTCCCGACTGGCCTTCCACCATGGTTCGCCAACCTGCTGCCCGAGGGCGCCCTGCGCCGGTACGTCGAGCGGGAGTTAGGCCCAGGACGGATCGGCGACTTCCGATTGCTCTCGGCATTAGGGACGGATCTGCCCGGCGCCGTGACGGTGCATCGAAGGGGTGAGTTGCCTGATGAGCCCGAGGATCTTGGCGCCACGCCACCACCGCCCGACCATCCTTTGCGCCACTCCCTTGCAGGGGTGCAACTGAAGTTCTCCCTGCGTGCGGACCGACTGACGTTCCCAGCGTCGGGCGAGAGTGACTGGTGGATCGTGAAGCTGCCAGACCGAACCTTGCCGTCCATGCCAGCGAACGAGTTCATCACAATGATGTGGCTGAGGCTGGCGGGCATGGACGTGCCCCCTCCCCAGTTGACGACCGCCGACGCGACACCCGACCTTCCCGAAGGCCTGATCGAGTCACACGACAAGGTGTACCTGATCCCGCGATTCGATCGAACCCAAGACGGACGGATTCACACGGAAGACTTCGCCCAGATCGCCGATGTGGCACCCGCCTTCAAGTACCGGGAGTCCGGCGCCACCTACGACAGCCTTGGTCTGATCGTGCACCGGCTAGCCGGCGGCAACGGCTACCTCGAGTACGTGCGCCGGTTGGCAGCCATGGTGGTGGTAGGTAACACAGACGCGCATCTGAAGAACTGGGCGCTCATCTATCCCGACGGCCGCACCCCGGCGCTCTCGCCCGTGTACGACTTCCACTCCTTGACCGTCTATCAGACGTATCGTTACGCGCCGCTCGCGCTGAAGCTAGGCGGAGAGGAGATGCCCAGCCACATCACCGTCGATCATTTTCGAACGCTCGCTCAGGCTGCAGGGGCAAGTGCTGATGCCACCGTGACCACTGTCAACAAGACGCTCCAGGCGCTACGCGACAGTTGGGCGGGCCTACGCGATATTGCGGAAGGTTTCTATCCGGCGCTGGGACGGCATTTCGAGCAACGGCTCGACAAGCTCCCGCTTTGCCAGTGAGGCGCCCTGGCGGCGGCCGGCTGTCAGTCCACGTCGGGTGGCAGCGTGAGGTCCTGGTGGTGGGCGTACAGCCGATGGACCTGGGCCTCGTTGGTGCGGAACGTGGACAGCACCGGCAGGGCGTCGAGGCCGAAGAACCCGACGTCGATGGTCTCCTCGTCCAGGCCCGCGGTCGGGCCGGCGTCGTCGAGGCGCTCCATCAGGAACAGCAGCTTGTAGATGTGGAACGGCGCCACCGGATGACCGTTGCTGCGGAACCCGTCGTGGACAGCGGCGAGTTTGCGGACCCGGGTCGCGAGGCCGGCCTCCTCGGCGACTTCCCGGATGATCGCCTCGGTGGGAGCGTCCAGAGCGTCTGCCCAACCTCCCGGCAGCGTCCACCGCCGGTCCTTGGCCTCTTGTACGAGGAGCACCCGGCCGTCGTCGTCGAAGATCGCTCCGCGCACGTCGACCTTCGGGGTGGCGTGGCCGATCTCGGAGACGATCTGGCGGTGGAAGTGCGACGGCTCCTGCCCGGCGACCATCGCGAGCACCTCGGCGCTGATCTCCTGTAGCCGGCGGTAGCGGGCGATCTCGTACCGGTCGCCAAGGGCGCCGGGTCCCGGGCGTGACGCATCGAGGGAGCCGGTGCCCTTGTTCGCGTAGTTCAGGCCGTTCTGGGCCAGCGCGGCGATCTCCACGGCGATCTCGTGCAGCCGCTTGCCGTGGTCGGTCCCGCCGTCGGTCACCGCCGCCTCCTTTGCCATCCCGGTCTGTCGATTGGTCGTGCCCTGAAGACTGAGGTGAAGGAACGACAACTCTACAAAACGCGCGCTTGACGGGGTTGAGAAGCTTTCTTTGCATAGGTAGCTTCTCACTATGCCCCGCTACCTCACCGATCCCGAGGACCTGAAAGCGCTCACCCACCCGTTGCGGCAGCGCATCCTCGGCCGGCTCCGCGGCCACGGCCCCGCCACGTCGGCGGATCTGGCAACCGAGTTCTCCGAGGATCGCGGCGCCACCAGCTACCACCTGCGACAACTCGCCAGGCACGGTTACATCGAGGTCGACGAGCAGCGCTCCGCCGGACGCCGGAAGTACTGGCGCGCGATCCCCTCGGACCTACGCGTGCCCGAGCCGGCCGACCTCGACGACTCAGCGAAGACCGCCGCCGCCGAAGTGGTCCGGCAGTGGCTGGAGAACGACCTGGACCAGGTCGCGCGGCACTGGAAGGAGCGCGGCGCCGACCCTGCCTGGGACGCGGCCGCCATGATCTCCACGGGCACGCACCGGATGACGCGGGAGGAGTTGCGGCGCTTCACCGAGGAGTACGTCGCCTTCGCCAAGCGCTGGATCCGCCCGCCAGAGGACGCCCCTCCGGACGCCGAGCCCGTCACCGCGCTCTTCATGGCCTTCCGCACCCCCGAGGACGCACCGCCCCCGGAAGGCTCGCGGTGACCACGGAGCACGCCGCTGAGCCGGCGACCGGACGAGGCGCGCATCGGGCCGCCCGGCGGAGGCTGTGGCGTAACCGCGACTTCATGCTCCTGTGGTCCGGCCAGACCGTCTCGGCCCTCGGCTCCCGGGTCAGCGCCACCGCCGTGCCGCTGCTGGTGCTCGCGATGACCGGCTCTCCGGCCGTCGCGGGGATCATCGGGTTCCTCGGCGCGCTGCCTCACCTGCTGGTCCAACTGCCCGCCGGCGTGCTCGTGGACCGGTGGGACCGCTGGCGCACCATGCTGATCTGCGACATCGGCCGGCTGGCGGCGGTCGCCAGCGTGCCGATCGCCTGGTGGCTCGGGTGGCTGTCGATCACCCAGGTCGCCGTCGTGGCGTTCGTCGAGGCCTCGCTGTACGTGTTCTTCCACCTGGCGGAAGGCGCAGCGCTGCCCAGGATCGTGGGCACCGCGGAGCTGCCCGCGGCCCTGGCCCAGAACGAGGCCAAGACCCGGGGGGCGACCCTGGCCGGCATGCCACTGGGCGGGCTGCTGTTCGGCCTCGATCGCGCGCTGCCGTTCGTCGCCGACGCGATCTCGTACGCCCTGTCCACGGTCGCGCTGCTGCTGATGCGCCGCCGCGACCTCGCAGGGCCGCGACCCGAGGCGCCGGCGTCGATGTGGCGGGAAGCGGTCGCCGGGGTGCGCTGGCTGGTAGGTCAACCGCTTCTCCGCGCCGCCGTCCTGCTGGTCGCCGGCAGCAACCTGATCTTCCAGGCGGTCACCCTGACGGTGATCGTGCTCGCGGCGCAACGCGGTGCGTCGCCCGCGATGATCGGGTTGGTGCTCGGCTGCTGGGGGATCGGCGGATTGCTGGGAGCGTTCGTCGCCCCATGGCTGCAGCCAGTGCTACCACCCAAAGTCGTCGTGATCGGGGTGCACTGGGTCTGGGCGGCGCTGCTGCCGCTGCTGCTCGTGCCTCGCGAGCCATTGCTGCTCGGCATGGTGGGGGCGGCGGCCGCGTTCGTCGGCCCGTTGTGGAACGTGGTGATGGGAACGTACATGCTCACCCTGACGCCGAACCACTTGCTCGGCCGGGTGCGCAGCGTCTCCAGCCTGGTCACGTGGGGCGCGATCCCGTTCGGCTCGCTGATCGGCGGACTGCTTCTGGAGGCGTACGGCCCGGCGGCCACCGTATGGAGCCTGGCCGGTCTGATGCTCGCGCTCGCGATCGCCGCCGTCGCCAGCCCTTCGGTACGCCACGCCCCGCCGCTACATAGCTGACACGCCGGCGCCTCAGTCGAGCGGGTTCTCCCACCGCAGCCCAGGGAACACGGCGAAACCACGGTCCGTGGTAGCCAACGTCAACCCGTGCTGCAGTGCGAGAGCGGCGAGATGCGCATCGGGAACCAGGTTCGCAGTTGGCTCGGTCTTCGCGACAAGGTCCGCAAGCACCTCGCGATGGCGTGGACCGGCCAGGGGAATCCAAGCGCTGTCACGATCAAGCCAGTCCTCGATCTGGGACCACGCCTGCTCCGAAGACAGCGGCCTCCGCATGATGCGAGGGTTCGTTGTTATGCGCGCGAATCCCATCAACGACTCCCATGGCAAACCGACCCGCCTTGGCTGCGCCAACCGGTCGTCGAGCCAGGCGCGTGCGACCTCGTGTTGCGCTGACTCTTCGATCTTCGCGTAGATCAGAAGGTTTACATCGACAAGGATCACCGGTAGTCCTCGCCCTCAGCGATGGCGAGCACCTCGGAGATGTTGTCCAGATTGGGCAGCAGGACTTCGCCGACGCTGACCGGCTCGGTGCGTCGGGTCTCCCGGCGGGCGGGCTTGTCACGCTGGGATGCCAGGCCAGCCCGGATCGCGTCATTGACCACCTGCTTGAACGGCCGTCCGCTTTCCCGGCGCTGGCGCTCCAACTCGACGGCGACATCATCATCCAGAGTCAACGTGGTACGCATGCATCAAGCATAGACATGATGATGCCTTGATGCCATCCTCAGCCAGCGCCATCGACGTCACGAGCTACTTGCTGAGTGTGGTGCCGGTTGAGCGGAGGTTCTCGCAGCCTTCGACCACCCGGGCAGCCATGCCGGCCTCGGCGGCCTTGCCCCACGAACGCGGGTCGTACAACTTCTTGTTGCCGACCTCGCCGTCGACCTTGAGCACTCCGTCGTAGTTGCCGAACATGTGCGCCGCCACCGGCCGGGTGAACGCGTACTGAGTGTCGGTGTCGATGTTCATCTTCACCACGCCGTAGTCCAGGGCCGCGTGGATCTCCTCCAGCAGCGAGCCCGAACCGCCATGGAATACCAGGTCGAACGGCTTCTGCTTGCCGTGCTTCTCGCCGACGGCCTGCTGGATCTCCTTCAGGATCTCCGGGCGCAGCTTCACGTTGCCGGGCTTGTAGACGCCGTGCACGTTTCCGAACGTGAGCGCCGTGATGTAGCGGCCCTTCTCACCCAGCCCGAGCGCCTCGGCGGTGGCCAGCCCGTCGCCCGGCGTGGTGTAGAGCTTCTCGTCGATCGCGCCGACGATGCCGTCCTCCTCGCCGCCGACCACGCCCACCTCGATCTCCAGGATCACCTTCGCGGCCGCCGCCGCGGCCAGCAGCTCCTCGGCGAGCTGCAGGTTCTCGTCCAGCGGCACCGCCGAGCCGTCCCACATGTGGGACTGGAACAGCGGCTCCTCGCCGGCCTTGACCCGCTCGGCGGACAGCGCCAGCAGCGGCCGCACGAAACCGTCCAGCTTGTCCTTCGGGCAGTGGTCGGTGTGCAGCGCGATGTGGACCGGGTAGTTCTTGGCCACCTCCCGGGCGTACGCCGCGAACGCCACCGAGCCGGTGACCATGTTCTTCACGGTGGGACCGGAGAGGTACTCCGCCCCGCCGGTCGAGACCTGGATGATGCCGTCGCTCTCCGCGTCGGCGAAGCCCTTCAGCGCGGCGTTCAGGGTCTGCGACGAGGTCACGTTGATCGCGGGGTACGCGTACGCGCCGGCCTTGGCGCGGTCGAGCATCTCGGCGTAGACCTCGGGTGTCGCGATGGGCATTGCTGCTCCCTGGCTGGTGTGTGCAACGGACAAACTCGGTGCGCCGGGCTGGTCGGCGCCGTGCCCGAACGGGTATGGGTAGACGGTACCGCCGTTGCCGACCACCCTGCGCGGCGGCGGCAGATGGTCGTACCGTGAAGGTTGTTCGCGCAGGCGCGCTGAAGGTGAGGTCGACGAGGATGACACAGCCGGACGTCACCGGGACCGACTGGGTAGACCCGGAGGAACCGCCCGCCGAGCGCCGCGACGCCAACAGTCCCGACGCTCCCGAAGCGGACGCGGCGGAGCAGTCCGCGCCGCTGCGTCAGGAGCGCGACCCACAGCCGACGATCGGCCCTGAAGTCGACGAGTACGACGCGGTGGAGCAGAGCCGCGTGGTCGACTACGACGACGAGTACCGGGAGTGACCGCTCAGCGTCGAGCCACCGCTTGGGCAGCTTTGCGGGCGGCGACCAGCACCGGATCCCAGACCGGGCTGAACGGGGGCGCGTAGCCCAGGTCCAGCGCGGTCATCTCCTCCACGGTCATCCGGTTCGTAAGCGCGACCGCGAGCACGTCGATCCGTTTCGCGGCCTCGGCGCGCCCCACGATCTGCCCGCCGAGCAGTCGCCCGGTGCGCCGCTCCGCGATCAGTTTCACCGTCATCGCCTGGGAGCCGGGGAAGTAGCTCGACCGGTTCGTGGAGTCGATGGTCACCGTGATGTACCCGAACCCGGCGGCTGTGGCGTCGCGCTCCCGCAGCCCGGTGCGCGCCACCTCCAGGTCGCAGACCTTGGTGACGGCGGTGCCGACCACACCGGGGAAGGTGGCGTACCCGCCGCCGATGTTCGTGCCCGCGACCCGGCCCTGCTTGTTCGCGTGGGTGCCGAGCGGGACGTACGTGGGCTGCCCGGTCACCAGATTGACGGTCTGCACGCAGTCCCCGGCCGCCCAGATCCCGTCGTGGCCGGGCACCCGCATCCGCAGATCCGTCACCACGCCTCCGGCGACGCCGAGCGGCAGGCCGGCTTTCTCGGCCAGGTCGGAATTGGGGCGCACCCCGAGGCCGAGCACCACCACGTCGGCGGGGATCTCGGAACGCTCGGTGAGCACAGCTGTCACCCGGCCGTCGCCGGACGCGAAGCCGGTGACCCGCTCGCTGGTCCGCACGGCGATCCCGAGCCCGCGCATCGCCTCGCCGACCAGGATCCCCATGTCGGGGTCGACCGTCGCCATCGGCTGCTCGGCCTGCTCCACGACCGTCACGTCGAGGCCGCGGTTGACCAGGGCCTCGGCCATCTCGACACCGATGTAGCCGGCGCCGACCACCACGGCGCGGGTCGGCCGGGGGTCGCGGTCGAGGGCCGCACGCAGCGTCGCGCCGTCGTCCAGGGTCTGCACCCCGAAGATCCCTTCGGCGTCCGCTCCGGGCCAGTCCGGACGGATCGGACTCGCGCCGGTGGCGATGACCAGGTGGTCGTACGGCTCCCGGATCTCACCTCCGCCGTCGAGGTCGCGCACCACGACCTCCCGGTTGGCGAGGTCGATCTCGGCGACCTCGTGCCGGACGCGCGCGTCGATGGCGTACTCGTCCCGGAAGGTCCGCGCGTCGCGGGCGATCAGCCGCTCCGGCCCGTCCACCACGTCCCCGATCCAGTACGGAATCCCGCACGCCGAGTACGACGTGTGCTCACCGCGCTCGAAGGCCGTGATCTGAAGCTCCTCCGGACCGCGCCGCCGCCGCGCCTCGGACGCCGCCGACATCCCGCCGGCGTCCCCGCCGACCACGACCAAACGCTCCACAACTGCCCCTTCCGACGCCTGTCAGCTCTACTCTGGCGCAATCTTGGAGGTTT
>WHSM01000353.1 GCA_009380105.1 Micromonosporaceae bacterium | reverse complement strand
GGCACGGTGAGGACCTCCCGCACCGGCAGGCCCAGCCTCAGCTCCGCTCCGGAGGCGCGCAGCACGGCGTCGGCCAACGAGCCCATGCCGCCGCGCAACGAGCCGAAGACGGGACCGTCGGAGCGGGCCGCGTCGAGAGCGGCGGCCGCTGCGCGTACCAGAGAAGGGTCCTCGGACAGACGCGCCGCGATCGCGGGCATCGTCGCGCGGAGCGAGAGCCGGTCGGCGTGGCCGGCGTACACGCCGCCGAGCAGCGGGTCGACCAGACCGTCGGCGATCTGGTCGCCCAGCCGGCGGCGCACCAACTCCCCCACCGCCACGTCCTCGGTCACCGGCTCGCCGGGCAGCGACGGCTCCTCGGCCACCGACCGGGCCGCCTCCTCGCCGAGTGCGGCCGCGATCGGATGGGGGTCGGCGGGGATGCCGAGCAGCGTGCCGGACGGCAACGGGCGCAGCTCGCCGCGCACCAGCAAGTGCGCCGAGGACGCAGCCGGCGTGACGAGCTGGTCGCCCAGCCCCACGTCACGCGCCAGGGCCTGGCCCTCGGGCGCCCGCAGCACGAACGCCTCGGCGCCCTCGTCCACCGCGACCCCCCCGATGTCGGAGACACGCAGCTTGCCGCCGATCTGCGTCGCGCCGTCGACCACGGTCACGGCGATGTCGGGGGCCTGGTTCCGGAGCGCGTGCGCGGCGGCGAGCCCCGCGATCCCGGCCCCGATGACGACGACGCGCATCAGTCCGCCGCCGAGTGGACCAGCTCGACCACGCGTGTGAGCATGTCCGGATCCGTGTTCGGCAGCACGCCGTGGCCGAGGTTGAACACGTGCCCCGGCGCCGACCGCCCGTCGGCGATCACGCGGCGCACCTCCCGCTCCACGACCGGCCAGTCCGCGAGCAACAGCGCCGGGTCCAGGTTGCCCTGCACCGCGCAGCCCGGGCCGATCCGCGCCGACGCCTCGTCCAGCGGCACCCGCCAGTCCACGCCCACCACGTCGGCGCCGGCCCGCGCCATCAACGGCAGCAGCTCACCGGTCCCGACGCCGAAGTGGAACCGCGGCACGCCCAGGTCCGCGAGCCCGGCGAGCACCTTGGCGCTGTGCGGCAGCACATGCGCCGCGTAGTCGGCGGCCGACAACGCCCCGGCCCAGGAGTCGAACAGCTGCACGGCCTGCGCACCCGCGTCGATCTGCACCTTCAGGAACGTCAACGCGACATCGGCCAGCCGGTCCAGCAGCGCCGACCACAGCGCCGGGTCGCCGTGCATCAACGCCTTGGTGCGGGCGTGGTCCCGCGACGGGCCGCCTTCCACCAGGTAGCTGGCCAGCGTGAACGGCGCCCCGGCGAAGCCGATCAGCGGCGTCCCGTGAAGCTCGCCGACCAGCGTCGTGACGGCATCGCCGACGTAGTCCACCTGCCCTGGGTCCAGCCGCGGGATCCGGTCGAGGTCCGCGAGTTGGCGCACCGGCTCCGCTATCACAGGGCCGACGCCGGCCACGATGTCGAGATCCACCCCGACCGCCCGCAGCGGCACCACGATGTCGCTGAACAGGATCGCGGCGTCGACGCCGTGGCGGCGCACCGGCTGAAGCGTGATCTCTGTGACCAGGTCCGGGCGGCGGCACGCTTCCAGCATCGGCACGCCTTCACGCACCTTGCGGTACTCGGGCAGGGAGCGACCCGCCTGCCGCATGAACCAGACCGGCGGCGTCCGCGCCGGCTGGCGCCGGGCGGCGCGCAGCAACGCGGGCTCGTCGGAGCCGTCCGGTGATCCGATCGATGTGGCGGAGCGTGATTGAGTCATCGAAGCCATCGTGGCATGCGTCGATACCGGCGTGGCTGCCGACCTGGATTCCCGCGCCGACATACCCTCACCCCATGGTGCCCTCGACCGTCGCCCCCGAGGCGTTCACCCGTGCCGTGGGAACCCTGCGTGCGGTGCGGCCGCGTGACGAGATCCTGCTTGAGGAGATCTCGGCGCCGCGGCGACTCGCCCCGTACGCGTTCGCGCAGAGCGCGGCCGTGCTGCGGGCCGGCGACGAGGTCGCCACCGGACGGCTGATCCTGCTGCACGACCCGGACGGCCACGACGCGTGGCAGGGCACGCTGCGCCTGGTCACGTACGTCACGGCCGAGATCGAGCCGGAGATGGCCGCCGACCCGCTGTTGCCCGGGGTCGGCTGGAGCTGGCTGACGGACGCGCTGGACGGCAACGACGCCCGTCACACCGCGATCGGCGGCACCATCACCCAGACCATGTCCAGCCGGTTCGGCGAGCTGGCCGCCCCGGCCCCGGCGGCGGACCTGGAGATCCGCGCCTCGTGGACGCCGCTGGACCAGGACCTCGCCCCACACCTGCGCGCCTGGTGCGCCCTCCTCAGCTCGACCGCCGGCCTGCCACCGCCCGGCGTGGCCCGCATCTCCGCCGGCTGAGGCCCCATCCGGCCAAGCGCACCAAGGCCGGCTCGCTGGCTGTCCGGCATTCCGGCGGCCGGCTACATCACTCTGTCGGCTTCCTCGCACGGCTTCTGCAGCGCCTTGGCGGCCTTCTTGACCTTCTCCTCGTCACCCTCGCGGCTGGCCTGAATCCAGGCGGCGACCAGTCGCAGGCACTTGGCGATGGTCTCCTTCTCGTCCGCGAGGTCGCTGCTGTTCTTCTTCGAGCTCTTGAGGTCTTTCTCAAGCGACGTGATCTTGTCGTCCTTGTCGCTGATCGTCTTCTTGTTGTCCGAGATCGTCTTGTCCCGCGCGCCGATGGTGTCCTTCTGCTTCGAGATCGTCTGGTTCGCCTTGTCGAGGTCGTTGCCGGTGGAGATCCACAAGCCCAGGAAGACCACCGAGATGATCAGGAAGAGCGCGGTCGTGCCCGCCAGCACCGGAACCCAGGGGCCCTTCTTCGCCGACGGTGGCGCTGCCGGCGGCGGAGCGCCGAACGGCGGCGCCGACTCGGGCTGGCCCATCTGCGGCATCGGCATGGTGTGCGAAGGCCCCTGCGGGGGCGCGCCGTAGCCCGGGCCGCCGGCCTGAGCCGCGCCGTAGCCGGAGCCGCTCGCGGGTGCCGCGCCGAAGCCCGGGGCGGGCGCGCCGTACTCGCCGGGCTGGTGCTGCGGTGGGGGTTGCTGCTGCGCTTCGGAGCCCCACGAGGGTTGCTGCTGCGTCTCCCCGCCCCATGCCGGCTGCTGCGGCTGATTCGGCTGCTGCGGCATCCCCTGGCCGTATCCCGGTTGACCCATGCTCGTCTCATCCTCCAGTCTTCGCGAAAGTCTCCGGCGTCATCGCGCCTGGGCGCGCCGGTCGCCGTCGCCCGCCCATGGTCGCGCGCCACCTCAGCAGATGACGTCGAACGCGTCGCACGCCACACCGATCGGCAACGCGAAGCCGATTCCCTCGGCCCCCGTCGCCTTGGCTGTCGCGATCCCCACCACCCGGCTTCCGGCGTTCAGCACAGGACCACCGGAATTACCGGGATTGATCGCGGCATCGAACTGAATGTACTCCTCGTCCCTTCCCGCCACAGCCCTGATCTTGCTGACCACACCGGTGGTCACGGTGTCCTCGAGGCCACTTGGCGCGCCGACCGCCACCACCGGCTCGCCTGGCCGTGGCGGCGTGGCTGCGAACCGTAGCAGCGGGATCTTCTCGTCGGTCTCGATCAGCGCCACGTCCCGGGACGGAGCGGAGTCCACCACGGTCCCCCACAGGCGCTCCCTCTCCCGGCTGAGGCGCACCGTGTCGGAGCCCTTCAACTCGTCCACGACGTGGTAGTTGGTGAGTAGGTACGTGCCGCCGTCCGGCGATCGCCCCACCGCGAAGGCGGTGCCGCCGGAGCGGCCCGCGCTCACGCGGAACACGCTCGGCAGGGCGTGCTTGGCGACCGCGGCCGGGTCCAGGCTGCGCTTGACCCGTTCGGTCAGCGCGTCGGTGCGGTCCTCCAGGTGGGCCAGACGGCGTTCGTACGACCGTTTCGCCGTCTCGGCCCCGCGGCTCAACCGGTCCGCCCTGCTGTCCAGCTTCGCGATCTGCATCGCCTGCGCCAGGACCACCAGGCCGAGCAGCACGCTGAGCGCGATCGCGGCGCGACCCCAGGCGCCGCCACGGGACCCGGGAGGCGGGTCCGGCTGGCCCGGGGCGGGCTCCTGGTGTGGCGGGTGCGCGACGAACTCCCCGCCCGGATCCGGCGCCGCCCGTGGAACCGTCATGAGTGTCACGCCCTCCCCTGATAAGCGTCGCGCCGACCGCCTGCGGCAGGGCCGGCCCGGCCGTCGAGCGGAGACCACAGTACGACGTGAGGTCCCGCCGCGGAACGCCGCCTGCCGTGGCGGGTCGGGCGCCCGCGCCGGACCCCTCGCCCGTACGGTGTCAATGTGACCGACGGACCTCCCCACATGCCCGACTCCCCCACCGCGCACGGAGCGGGCGCGGTCGGTCCGCCGCGGAAGACGCGGAAGCCGGAGCAGGCCGAGAGCCAGCCGGCGCACGGCACATACCCGCACGACGCCGACCCCGCGCAACCGTCCGCGATGCTCACCATGCCGCGTGAAGGCACGCCGGAGCCGATCGAGACCGCCGAGACGCTCCGGGC
>WHSM01000283.1 GCA_009380105.1 Micromonosporaceae bacterium | reverse complement strand
GTCGGGGCCGCTTCCCACCCTCCCCGGCGTTCCCCGGCTCAGGCTGCCCCCAGCTTCGTCATGCTGCTACGACAACACGACGGCGAAGGTCTCTCACCTCCACTCGATGCCACGCGCCTCGTGGCGCACAAACCCGTACGAGCGGGGGTGGGCGGACAGGTCCGGCAGCCGGATCGGGTTCGGCTCCTCGATCAGCAGTCCCAGGATGCCGTGGCCTTTCGGGAGGTCCCCGATCCGGCGATGCTCCTCCGGGGTCAGCCCGTATGTGTGGAACCCGACGAGGCGGCGCTCCGGGCCGATCACGCCGAGCGCCGCGTACCTGGCGCCCACCAGATCGCAGGCGGCGACCACGATCCGGTCCAGCACGGCCGGCAGGTCCAGGTCGCTGCCGATGCTCACGACCGCGTCCAGCAGCCCCCGCAGCCGCTCCCGGCTCGCGGTCACCTCGCGCACCCGACCCAGCAGCTCCTCGAGCAGGGTGTCGAGATGGACCTCGGCGAGCGACCGGATTCCCAAGCCTGTCCACGGGTGCGGGTCTGAGGCCTGCGGTTCGGGGGGCGGCGTGGCCACGCCCTGATGCTAACTGTCCGACAATGCGCGGTCAGGCGGGTTGCATGACCCGCGCCTCGGCGACGCCTGGCACCGTCCGCGCGAGCACTGTGACGATCTGGCGTTGCACCTCGTCGTCGAAGTCGCCGCTGACGTGCACCACACCCTCGGCCACCGTGACCGTCCACCGATGTTGACCGGCGGCGTACTCGTCGAGCCGGTGCTGCGCCTCCATGCCGATCACGTCGTCGGTGCGTACCACGGCGCGCAGGATGTCGCGGCGGCTCACGATCCCGATCACCTCGCCGTCGTCCACGATCGGGATGCTGCGCACGTTCCGGTCGAGCATCTGTTCGGCGATGTCGGCGACGTCCGCGTCGGGGGGCATCGCGATCACCTCGCGGGTCATCACGTCCGCGACCACCCGAGGCCGCTGGCCGTGCGGGACCGGGAGGTCGCGGCGCAGGTGCGCGGTGGGGTCGGGTGGCACCCGGTGCCGCAGCAGGTCGCCCTCACCCACGATGCCGACCAGGTCACCGTGCTTGCCCACCACCGGGGCTGCGGCGAAGCCGTGCCCGGACAGCAGCGCCGCCGCTTCTTCGATCGAGGTGTCCGGCCGTACGGTGTGAACCGGACGGCTCATGATGTCGCGGGCACGCATCGCAGGCTCCCTCCACACGCGTTCGCCACACGACCCAGCAAGCCACACGACGGGCGGCGTCGGCAGCGGCGAAGGTCCCGTCGCGGCAAGCCGTACGGCCCGGCGCCGCCTTGTCGCCACGGCAGGGGACGGGCCGCGGGCACCGGCGGGACCTTCGGTCCAGGCCGAACGGCCCACCTGCCGGACGGCCTTCCGTCCACAGTGGTGACCTTCGCCCCTTGCCCGGCCGGGGCGGGTCGCCGGACCATCGCGATGGGCGAAGACGGCCTCGCCGAATGAAGCAAGTCAACGAGGATGGATCGTGCGTGACGCCGTTGGCCTGGAAATCCTGACCCGCGACGAATGCCTGCGGCTGCTGACCAAGGCGCCGGTGGGACGGATCGCGGTGACCGAGCGGGGCCTACCGGTGATCCACCCGGTCAACTATGTGCTGGACGGCGACCACATCGTGTTCCGCACTAGCGCGGCGAACAAGCTGGCGGCCGCGACCCGTGACGCGATCGTCGCGTTCGAGGTCGACGAGTTCGACGCGCAGCGCCACACCGGCTGGAGCGTGATGGTCACCGGCCGGGCCTCGGCGGTGACCGACGCCGACAAGCTCAACCGGCTGCGGGACCTTCCGCTGACGTCGTGGGCGCCCAACCGGCCGCAGCACTTCGTCGAGATCTCTCTGGACATCGTTACCGGCCGGCGGGTACCCGTTCCCGACGGATTGTCTGGCTGACGGTCGAAGGTCCCGCGCCGCAGGGCTTGTCGACCGGTGCGTCCGAGCGGACCGGCCGGCACCGTGAAGATGTGCTACCGACATCGACGCCGGCGTCTCCCGGCGCGCCGCCGCACATTAGGCGGCACTTCGGGCTGACCGCGGCTGAGGCGACGAAACGGCTGGCCGAACACGGCCCGAACACCGCCGCGGAAACTCCGCGACCATCGATCGCCATCCGGGTGGGACGTCACCTCGTCGATCCGCTCATCCTGCTGCTCATCGCCGCCGCGACCGTGACCACACTGCTGCGTGATGTCACCGACACCATCGTGATCTTGCTGGTCGTCATCGTGAACACCACGATCGGGGTGGCGCAGGAGGTGCGCGCGGACCGGGCCATCGCGGCGCTGAACCGGCTCGCCGCACCTACCGCCCGGGTGATCCGGGACGGTGCACACCGGGTCGTGCCCGCCGCGGAGCTGGTCTGCGGGGACCGGGTGTTGCTGGACGCCGGCGACATCGTGCCGGCCGACGTGCTGCTCGACACCGCCGAGCGGCTGCAGCTCGACAAGTCGGCGCTGTCCGGCGAGTCACTACCGGTAGCGAGGAAAAGCGGCGAGGACGTGTCCGCTGGGACGGTGGTGGTGGCTGGCCGGGGCGGCGGCATGGTGGTGCGTACCGGAGCGTCGAGCGCGCTGGGCAGGATGGCGAGTCTGGTGGCTGCCGCGCGGCCCGAAGTGACCCCGCTGCAGCGGCGGCTCGCCAGGTTCGGGCGTCTGCTCGGCGTGGCCGTGGTCGCGCTGTCCGCGCTGGTGCTGGTGCTCGGGCTGCTGCAGGGCAGGCCGCTGGTGGACATGGTGATCACCGCGGTCAGCCTGGTGGTGGCGGCGGTGCCGGAGTCGCTGCCCGCGGTGGTGACGCTCGCGCTGGCGTTGGGCGCGGCCCGGATGTCGCGGCATCGGGCGATCGTGCGCCGGCTGCACGGGGTGGAGACGCTCGGTTCGGTGACCGTGATCGCATCCGACAAGACCGGCACCCTCACCCAGAACCGCATGGTGGTCGACCGCGCGGTGACCCGCACCGGCGTCGAGTTCGCCGTCACTGGCGCCGGGTACGCCCCGGCCGGGGAGCTGCGCCGCGACGGCGCTCCGGTCGGCGTACCGCCGGAAGAGCTGGTGGAGCTGACCCGGGCCGGACTGCTCTGCAACGACGCGGCCCTCACTCCACCGGACGGCACGGGGCGTCAGGAGTGGACCGCGGTGGGCGACCCGCTGGAGGCCGCGCTGGTGGCGTTCGCCGGGCGCTGCGGGCTCGACGTGGACGCGGAGCGGCAAACGTACCCGCGGCTGGCCGAGCGCCCCTTCGACGCGCAGCGGCGCCGGATGTCGACGGTGCACGGGACGCCCGACGGGGACTACCTCGCGGTGTGCAAGGGCGCACCCGAGTCCGTGCTGTCCGCCACCGTGCTCGGCGACCCGGCGCCGGTCGTCGCCGCGGCGAGGGACGCGGCGCACCGCCTCGCGTCAGAGGGGCTGCGAGTGCTCGCCGTGGCCGCCGTGCGCCGCGCCGTGTGCGAGAGACCGGCCGAACAGGGGCTGCGGCTGCTCGGCTTGCTGGCGATCGGGGACCCGCTGCGCGCCAAAG
Organism: Micromonosporaceae bacterium; assembly: GCA_009380105.1. Lineage (GTDB taxonomy): Bacteria > Actinomycetota > Actinomycetes > Mycobacteriales > Micromonosporaceae > WHSM01. Next base: position 2,516 of record WHSM01000283.1, on the reverse strand, counting down.
CCGCAGGCGTCGCCGACAGCTTCGCCACGGCCGGCATCCGGCTGGTGCTGGTCACCGGCGACCACCCGGCCACCGCTGCGTCGGTCGCCGGCCGGCTCGGCATCTGGCGTGACGGCGACACGGTGATGCGCGGCGATGACGGCCCCGTTGACGGGCACGCCGACCACACCCGGGTGTACGCCCGTACCCGACCCGAGCAGAAGCTCGACATAGTGCGGGCGCTGCAGCGCGCCGGGCACGTGGTCGCGATGACCGGAGACGGGGTCAACGACGCCCCGGCGCTGCGCCGCGCCGACATCGGCGTGGCGATGGGCCGCGCCGGCACCGAGGTGGCACGCCAGGCCGGCGATCTCATCCTGGTCGACGACAACCTCGCCACGATGGCGGCCGCGGTGGAGGAGGGTCGCCGGGTCTACGCCAACATCCGCCGCTTCCTGCGGTACGGCCTCGCTGGCGGATTCGCGGAGATCCTGGTGATGCTGGTGGGCCCGTTCCTGGGCCTGGCGATACCGCTGCTGCCGGCGCAGATCCTGTGGGTCAACCTGCTCACTCACGGGCTACCCGGCGTCGCGTTGGGCGCCGAACCAGCCGAGCCGGACACCATGCGCCAGCGACCGCGACCACCGCAGGAGCCCGTGCTCGGCGCCGGGTTGTGGCGGTCGATCCTGTACGCCGGGGCGGTGCTCGGCACTACGGTGCTGGCCGTCGGAGTGTGGGCCTACCTCGCGGGACGTCCCTGGCAGTCGATGCTGTTCGTGGTGCTCGGGCTCGGGCAGCTCGGCATCGCTGTCGCGGTACGCGCGCGCCGCCGCCCCGAAGCCGGCCCCGGGACCCGCTCGATCCGGCCCGATCGCATCCATGGCTGCTCGCCGCGGTGGTGCTTTCCGGGATCCTGCAGGTCGCCGCGGTCTACCTGGCGCCGCTGCGGACGCTGCTCGGGACAGTGCCGCTCAGCCCCACCGACCTCGCGATCTGCGCCGCGGCCGCGGTTCTGCCCGGGCTCGCGGTCCGTGCCGAACGGTGGGTCAGCACCCGGAGAGCCGGCATGCGCTGACGCTGGCGCGGCACGCGCTGTCACGCCCGCGCGCGGACGACGGCGACGGGGCAGTGCGCGTGGTGCAGCATCGCCTGGCTGACCGAACCGAAGAGCAGACCACGGAACCCGCCAACGCCGCGGGCGCCGACCACCAGCAGCTGGGCGCGTTGGGACGCGTGCAACAGCTCGTCCCTGGCACGAGCCCGCGCCACCTGTCGGGTCACCTGCACGTCCGGGTACTTCTCGGACCACCCGGCGAGCAGCTCGGCGAGCAACCGGGTCTCCTCCTCGTGGACGACATCCGGGTCGAACACCAGTGGCAGCATGTCCCCGGGTCCGGTCGACACCGGGTCGGTCCAGGTGTGCACGGTATGCAGCGGCACGCCGCGTACCGAGGCCTCCTCGAAGCCGAACTCCAACGCCGCGAGCGCATGATCCGACGCGTCCACGCCCACCACGATCCGGTGTGCGTCCTGGGCCGGCTCGCCGTCGCGGATCACCACAACCGGGCACGGCGAGTACATCGCCAGCTGCACAGCGGTGGAGCCGACGATCAGACCACTGAACCCGCCCAATCCGCGAGAACCGACCACCACGACCGCGGCGTCACGCGCGGACTCCAGAAGCGCTACGGTCCCGCTGTTCTCCACCAGGCTGGTCTCCACCACCAGGCCCGGCTCGGCTGAGCGCGCCGTCGTGGCGGCCTCGGCGAGTATCCGCTCCGCCGCCCCTCGCAGCCCCGCCCCGGACTCCAGATACACGGCCCCACCCAACGGCGCGTGCACCTGCGACCACACGAAACCGTGCACCACCCGCAACGGCAACCGCCGCAGCGTCGCCTCGTGCGCCGCCCACGCCATGGCCTGCGTCGCCGACGCTGAGCCGTCGGTCCCGACGACCACATGGTTGCGGATGTGCCGGATCTCCTGCGTCGCCATGGCAAACACCCCCAACCATCGTCGACACTCAGGCTCCATAGCCCTTTGACCCGGTGACAGGGCCGGCAGTCCCGACACACCGGGACCGACGCCCCGGTGGCCGGGAAGACGCGCAGCCTATCCTGCCGTTCAGGCGTCCCGGACGGCCAGGTCAGCCCAGTTGGAGCTCCTCACGGAAGACGATCATGTAGTCGAGGTCGCGGTCGGTCCTCGGACACGCACCTGAGAGCACAAACACCGCCCAGCCGGGTCTGCGGTCATAATCGGAGGACCCAATGGAGGATTATCGATGCCCTATCGGCGGACCCCGTCGCAACGCAGATACGACGAGAACGTTTAGGGATAGCGGACTGTGTTGGACATCTACGGGCATATCAATAACGCCGTGTACTACGCGTACCTGGACACCGTGATCAACAACTGGCTGATCAGCGAGGGTGGGCTGGACATCCACGACGGCGGGGTCGTCGGGCTGTGCGTGGAGTCGCACTGCGAGTTCAAGGCCCCCGCGGCGTACCCGGAGACGTTGCGGGCGGGGTTGC
>WHSM01000034.1 GCA_009380105.1 Micromonosporaceae bacterium | reverse complement strand
CGGCACGCGGTCCGCCGACAACGGGCAGGCGGAGGAGGCTCCCCGCGCTCCGCGCAGGGCGACCCGTCCGGCTGGCCCACCGCCGGCCGCCGAGCCGGTCGCGGCGGCAGCGCCTGCCGGCGAGCCGGCTCCCGCCGCGAGCGGCTCCGCGCCGACGATCGAGCCGTTCGCCGCGGCGAAGCAGGAGCCGCAGGAACAGGAGCAGAGACAAGAGCCGCAGCGGGAGCAGGCGCAAGAGCTCGCCGCCGAGGCCCCGGCCGGGGAGGCGCCGGCCGGGACCGAGGCGCCGGCGTCCAGGCGCGAGCGCCGGGACGGCGAGACCAGGGGCGGGCGCTCCAGGGACAGCGAGTCCAGGTCCAAGGACGCTGAGTCCAGGTCGGAGTCCGACGAGCAGTCCGGCGGTGACCAGGGCCGGGACCAGGGCCGCGGACGTGGTCAGCGCGGGCAGCGCGGCGAGCAGGGCCGGGACCGTGGCGACAGCCAGCGCGACCGTGGCGACAGCCAGCGGGACCGCGGTGATGGCCGTGGCGACCAGCGCGACCGCGGGGACCGGAACGACGACGAGGAAGGCGGCGGCCGGCGTCGTCGGGGCCGCTACCGCGACCGTCGCAAGCGCGGCGACCGCGTCGGCGAGGAGCCGGTGGTCACCGAGGACGACGTGCTGGTGCCCGTGGCCGGCATCCTCGACGTCCTCGACAACTACGCGTTCGTGCGCACCTCCGGCTACCTCGCCGGCCCCAATGACGTGTACGTCTCGATGGGTCAGATCCGCAAGCACGGGCTGCGCCGCGGAGACGCGCTCACCGGTGCCGTCAAGGCGGTCCGCGACGGTGAGAGCCGGCGCGACAAGTACAACCCGCTGGTCCGCCTGGACACCATCAACGGGATGGACCCGGATGAGGCGAAGCGCCGCCCGGAGTTCTACAAGCTGACGCCGCTCTATCCGCAGGACCGGCTGCGTCTGGAGACCGAGCCGCACAAGCTGAGCGCTCGGGTGATCGATCTGATCACGCCGATCGGCAAGGGGCAGCGGGCGCTGATCGTCTCGCCGCCGAAGGCCGGTAAGACGATGGTGCTGCAGGACATCGCCAACGGCATCACCACGAACAACCCTGAGTGCCACCTCATGGTCGTGCTGGTCGACGAGCGGCCGGAAGAGGTCACCGACATGCAACGGTCGGTGAAGGGCGAGGTGATCGCGGCGACGTTCGACCGGCCGCCGTCGGATCACACCATGCTCGCCGAGTTGGCGATCGAGCGGGCCAAGCGGCTGGTCGAGATGGGCCACGACGTGGTGGTGCTGCTCGACTCGGTGACCCGGCTGGGGCGTTCGTACAACCTGGCGGCGCCGGCGAGCGGCCGGATCATGTCCGGTGGCATCGACTCCACCGCGCTCTACCCGCCGAAGCGGTTCCTCGGCGCGGCGCGCAACGTGGAGAACGGCGGCTCCCTGACCATCATCGCGACCGCCCTGGTGGAGACCGGCTCCACCATGGACACGGTGATCTTCGAGGAGTTCAAGGCCACCGGCAACGCCGAGTTGAAGCTGGAGCGCAAGATCGCCGATCGGCGGGTGTTCCCCGCGGTGGACGTCAACGCCTCCAGCACCCGCAAGGAGGAGATCCTGCTCTCGCCGGAGGAGCTGGCGATCGTGCACAAGCTCCGCCGGGTGCTCGCGGCGCTGGACTCCCAGCAGGCGCTCGATCTACTGCTCGACCGCTTGAAGCAGAACAAGACGAACATCGAGTTCCTGATGCAGATCGCGAAGACCACGCCCGGCGAGTAACGACGCCGGCACAGGCAGGCTCCGTCCCGCGACCGCGCGGGGCGGGGCCTGCTTCGCGTTGTGCCGCCAGATGGAGCGTTGTGCCGCAACGGAGTCGTACCAGCAAATGGAATTTTCTTCCGCTTTATATGCTAGCTCTTGAAAGTTCTAGCCGTCATCCGGTTGACTGCGCTCGTGGACTCACCGACGCTGCGCCCCCGGCATCTGCTCGCACTCCCGCTCGTTCTCGCGCTGACGCTCGGCCTCGCCGGGCCGGTCGTCGCGGCTCCCGCCGCGCCGGCCGCGCCTCCGTCTGCCGTCTCGCTGCCTGCCGCGCCGGCCGTGGCCGCCGCGGACCTGGAGACCGAGCGCCGTTCCCGCCCGGTCGCGCCGGGCGTCACGCTCACGTCGTTCGAAGAGCTGTCAACCCAGGGGTGGGTACGCGGCGACGCGCTCGCCGCCGACCTGACCAAGGGCTCGCGGGTCGACTACCTGTCCCCGGGCGCCGTGGCGCAGGCGGAGCCGATCTCGACGCAGGCGAAGCGAGAGCGCGCCGTGGCGGCGGTGAACGGCGACTTCTTCGACATCAACAACTCCAACGCCCCGCTCGGCCCCGCGGTCGACGACGGGGAGCTGGTCAAGTCGCCGTCGCGCACCTGGAGCGACTTCCACACGGTCGCCGGCATCGACGCGGCCGGGGCCGGCCGGATTCTGCAGCTCTACTTCGACGGGTCGGTGGCGCTGCCGAACGGCGAGACTGCGCTGCACCGGCTCAACAGCCCGGAGATCCCGGTCGACGGGATCGGGGCGTACACCTCGCTGTGGGGCACGTACAGCCGGGCGAAGGTCGTGGCCGACGCCGAGCGGGTGACGGAGGTCGTGATCATCGACGGGAAGGTCGCCGAGGTGCGCCAGGAGGCCGGCGAGGGCGCGATTCCGGCCGACGCGACGGTGCTCGTGGGGCGGGAGGGCGGCGCGGACACGTTGCGCGCGCTCCAGGTCGGCGACCCGGCGCGGGTGAGCTACCGGCCACGCACCTCCGACGGCAGCACGCTGACCACCGCGATCGGCGGGCGCGACGTGCTGGTGATCGACGGCAAGGCGCAGACGTTCGCGAACCAGGACGTGCATCCGCGCACCGCCGTGGGCTTCTCCGAAGACGGCCGCAAGATGTACCTGCTCACGGTGGACGGCCGGCTGGACGGCCTGCGCGGCCTGTCCCTGGACCGGCTCGCGGTGATGATGCGGGAGCTGGGCGCCCACAGCGCTCTGAACCTCGACGGCGGCGGCTCGTCCACCCTGGTGGCCCGCCAGCCCGGCTCCGACGAGCCGGTCGTGGAGAACCAGCCGGCCGACGGCCACGAGCGCAGCGTGCCGAACGGGCTCGGGATCTTCGCGCCCGAGGGCAGCGGCGAGCTGCACGGCTACTGGGTGCAGACCGAGATCGACCGACTCGCCGCGCCGACCGCGAGCCCGCGCCCCGGCGGCCGGCCGGACCGGGTCTTCCCCGGCCTCACGCGGCGGCTCGACGCCAACGGTCATGACGAGACGTACGGACCCGCTGCCGGCGACCCCACGTGGCGGGCCGCGCCGATCAGTCGGGGGAGCGTCTCGGCCGACGGGGTCTTCACCGCCGGCTCGCCCGGCGTCGCCCGGGTGACGGCGACGCGTGGTGAGGCGCGCGGCGAGATCGAGCTCCACGTGCTCGGACCGCTGTCCCGCGTGGCGGCCACCACGGAGCGGGTGAGCCTCGCCGACCCCGACGCGGTCGCCGGCTTCGGCGTGGTCGGATACGACGCGGCCGGCTTCAGCGCGCCGATCGAGCCCGCTGACATCAGGCTCGAGTACGACCGGACGCTGCTCGACATCACGCCGGGTGACAACGGCGCCCTGGACGTGCGCGCCCGCAAGGCCAGCGGCTCGGCGCTCGTCACGGTCAAGGTCGGAGCGGCCAGCACGGTGATCCCGGTCACGGTCGGGCTGGTGGACCGGATGGCCGCGGACCTCGGCGACGCCGGCCAGTGGACGTTCACCCAGGCGCGCGCCGCCGGCTCCGTGGCCCCGGCGACCGGCCACGACGGCGGGCCCGCGTTGAAGATGTCGTACGACTTCACCCGCTCGACCGCCACCCGGGCCGCGTACGCGAACCCGCCGGCCCCGGTCCAGGTGCCCGGCCAGCCGCAGGCGTTCACGATGTGGCTGCACGGCAACGGCACGGGGGAGTGGCCGAGCCTGCACCTGACCGAGGCGAACGGCCAGAGCACGATCCTGCGTGGGCCGTTCGTCACGTGGCACGGCTGGCGGAAGATCGAGTTGGCGGTGCCGGCCGGCGTGGAGTACCCGCTGAGCATCCGGAGGTTCTACGTCGCCGAGGTCCGCGGTGACACGCAGTACCACAGCGAAGTGATCATCGACGACATCGTGGCGAAGACGCCGCCGTCGGTGGACCTGCCGGAGCCGCCGCGCGTGAAAGCCCCTGCCGTGGTGACGGACGGGACCGTCGACGGGGCGCCGTGGCGGTTCGCGGTGATGTCGGACGCGCAGTTCGTGGCCCGGAACCCGGACAGCGACCTCGTGGTCCAGGCGCGGCGCACCATGCGGGAGATCAAGGCCGCCAGACCCGACTTCGTGCTCATCAACGGCGACTTCGTCGACGAGGCGGCGCCGGAGGACTTCGCGCTGGCGCGCCGGCTGATCACCGAGGAGTGGGGCGACGACGTCCACTGGCAGTACATACCCGGCAACCACGAGATCATGGGCGGCCCTCCGGACGACCCGATCCGCAACTTCACCGACGAGTTCGGCGCGGTGAACCGGGTCTTCGACCACAAGGGCACCCGGTTCGTCACGCTCAACTCCGCCACCGGCGTGCTCGGGCTGGACCAGCTGCGGATGCTGAAGAGCGCGCTGGACGGAGCCGAGCGCGACCCCGACATCGGCTCCGTGGCGCTGCTGTGGCACCACCCGCCCCGCGACCCGACGCCTCAACAGGGGAGCCTGCTGTCCGACCGCCGTGAGGCCGCGCTGGTGGAGCAGTGGCTGGCCGACCTGCGACTGTCGAGCGGCAAGGGCGCGATGATGATCAACGCCCACGTCGGGGTGTTCCACGCGGCGCACGTCGACGGGGTGCCGTACGTGATCAACGGCAACTCCGGCAAGGCCCCGGCCGCGGCGCCGCGCGACGGCGGATTCACCGGCTGGACCATGGTCGGGGTGGACCCGGTCACCGAGCGGGAGGCCGAGTGGGTGCGGTCGCATCCGTACACGCCGACCGGGCTGTGGGCGCGGATGGAGCTGCGGGCGCACGTGGACGCGCTCAGCGTGACGGCTCCGTCGGATCTGGCGGTCGGGGAGACGGCAACGGTGCGGGCGACCGCGAACCAGCGCGGCCGCGAGGTTCCGGTGGTGTACCCGGTGAGCGCGGACTGGTCCGGCTCGGACAACCTGCACATCGGGGACGCCGAGGACGCCAAGGCGCGCCACATCGCGGTCTTCGACCCCGCAACCGGGACGCTGCGAGCCCTGCGAGCGGGCACGGTCACCATCAAGGTCACGGTCAACGGCACGACCAGCAAGGCGACAGTGACGCTCACCGCGTGAACCCCGCGCGCCGACCTGCCGCTCGCCGTCAGCGGGTGCGCGGCGGGCGGCGCCTCCCGGCGCGGGAATAATCCAGGGCCGTGGCAGACTTGTACGGTCGACCGGCGTCTGAGTGGCGTGCGGTCTCCTGCACACATGGTTCCGGTTCACGCCCAGCGCGCGTCCGCGTGACGCCCTGCGGCGACCCGGCGGCCAGACGAAAGGACACACCAGTGAAGCCCGACATCCACCCGGCGTACGTGGCGACCGAGGTCACCTGCGCGTGCGGCAATTCCTTCAGCACGCGCAGCACCGCCGCCAAGGGCGTGATCCACGTCGAGACCTGCAACGTCTGCCACCCGTTCTACACCGGCAAGCAGCGGATCCTCGACACCGGCGGCCGGGTCGCCAGGTTCCAGCAGAAGTACGCCAAGGCCCAGGCCAACGCGAAGGCCAAGAAGACCAAGTAGCTTACGCCGCGCCCGCCCGCTCCCGCACGGAGCAGGCGGGCGTCGTGGCGCTCAGGGCCGGGTACCGGTCACCAATGACGGCGGTCGCGGGGCGACCGGGAAGACAGGCAGGGCTGATGGCGACATCGACAGCGGACGGCGGCGCGCACCTGGCCGCTCTGCTGGCCGAGCACGCGGAGTTGGAGCAGCGGCTCTCCGACCCGGCGGTGCACGCGGACCAGGCGCTCGCCAAGCGGATCGGCCGGCGGTACGCCGAGCTCGGCCCGATCGCGCAGACCGCGCGCGAGCTGGAGCAGGTCCGCGAGAACCTGGCGGCCGCCCGGGAGCTGGCCGTGGAGGACGCGACGTTCGCCGAGGAGGCGCGGGAGCTTGAGGCCTCGCTGCCTGCGCTCGAGGAGCGACTCGGCGAGCTGCTGCTGCCGCGCGACCCGAACGACGCCAAAGACGTCATCATGGAGATCAAGGCCGGTGAGGGCGGCGACGAGTCCGCGCTCTTCGCCGGTGACCTGCTCCGGATGTATCTGCGGTACGCCGAGCGCAACGGCTGGCAGGCCGACGTGCTCGACGCCGACCCGACGGACCTCGGCGGCTACAAGAACGTCTCCGTGGCGATCAAGACCAAGGGCCTGCCTGAAGGCGGCAACGGGGTGTGGTCGCGGCTGAAGTTCGAAGGCGGCGTGCACCGGGTGCAGCGGGTTCCCACGACCGAGTCGCAGGGCCGGATCCACACGTCGGCGGCCGGCGTGCTGGTGCTGCCGGAGGCCGAGGAGGTGGACATCGCGATTCACCCCAACGATCTGCGGGTCGATGTCTACCGCTCGTCCGGCCCGGGCGGGCAGTCGGTCAACACCACCGACTCGGCGGTGCGGATCACGCACCTGCCGACCGGGATCGCAGTCTCCTGCCAGAACGAGAAGTCGCAGCTGCAGAACAAGGAGCAGGCGCTGCGGATCCTGCGGGCGCGGCTGCTCGCCGCGGCGCAGGAGGAGGCCGACGCGGCGGCGAGCGACGCCCGGCGTTCCCAGGTGCGCACGGTGGACCGTTCGGAGCGGATCCGCACGTACAACTTCCCGCAGAACCGGATCACCGATCACCGGATCGGCTTCACGGCGTACAACCTGGATCAGGTTCTGCAGGGCGACGTGGACGGCGTGCTGAACGCCTTACAGGAGGCCGAGCGGGAAGCCCGCCTCGCCGGAGAGACCCAACTCAGCCGCAAGTGACCCCGCGACCCAGCTCTAACCCGCGCGGGCGGCTTGTTTGGCGCGCAGCATGGCGCGGTCGGCCGACTCGAACGAGCTGGCCAGCTCGGTGCGGCCGTCCAGCTCGGCCCAGCCGACCGTGATGCTCACCGGGGTGTTCGGGACCAGCACGTCCCAGTCCTCGGTGGCGATCGCCGCCACCACCCGGTTGCCGACCTCCGCCGCCTCCTCCAACGATGTCCCCGGCAGCACCAGGACGAACTCGTCCCCGCCGAACCGGGCCACGAAGTCGGCGCGGCGCATCACCCGGGTGAGGATGCCGGCGACCCGCTGTAGCACCAGGTCGCCGGAGAGGTGCCCATGCATCGTGTTGACGGCCTTGAACTCGTCCAGGTCCAGCACCCCGACCGCGCCCACCTCGCCCGCCCGCGCCATCGTCTCGGTGTACTGCTCCAGGTGGCGGCGGTTCGGCAGCCCGGTGAGCGGGTCGGTGAGCGCCTCGTCGGCGTACCGCGCGACGGTGCGGCGCAGATCCTCGTGATCGATCCGCGCGGCGACGCCGTCGACGAACAACTCCCGGAGCCGGTCCGCGGCCGTGGCGGTGAGCGCGAACGCTTCCCGGTCCGCGGCGTGCGCGGCGGCTCCGTCGCCGCGCGCCAGGTGCGCCAGGGCCCGCAGGCGGGGGATCTCCGCGGCGCCGAAGGTCTGCTCGTCGGGGCAGCGCAGCGTCTCCAGCCGGCACAGCGCGTCGGCGGGCCGGCCTTCCTGGATCGCGCGGCACACGTCGGCCAGCTCGTGCAGCGCCTGCGAGATCTTCTCGGAGCCGTCGGACTTCAGCAGCTCGCTGATGTCGACGCCGGGCTCGTGGCCGAGCACGGCGAGGCGCGCGGCGCCGTACCCGAAGTAGGCGCGGTCGCACACCGGCATCCGCCGGTACGCGTCCGGAGTGGCGAGCTGCCGGCTCAGGACCGCCACCACGTCGCGCAGCACCCGCACGCAGCCGTCGGTGTCGCCGCGGTGGTCCAGCGAGACCGCGAGCCGAACCCGGATCTCGGGCAGCAGGTACCGCTCCGTCGGCAGGCGCGCCGCAGCCGCGATCCGGCGTGCCTGGTCCATCGTGGCGAGCGCCTGGCCGTGAAATCCGATGTACGAGTACGAGATCGCCAGGTTGTGCCAGGCGCTGGCCACCTCCTCGTCGGCCTCCTCCGCCACGCCGAGCGCGCGGGAGCTGCGCACCATGTGGGTGACGCACCGCTCCAGGGAGCCGTCGAGGTGGGCGACCACGGCGGCGAGCGCGTGGAACGCGCCGACCTTGGCCGGGTCGGGATTGCCGCGGATCGCGTTGAACGCCTCGTCCACAGCCTCGGCCAGCTCGTCGTGGAGATTGAGGTTGAGCAGCGCCGCGAGCCGGCGCAACAGCGCCTCGGTGATCTCTGTGGGATCGGTCGACTCCGCCGCGATCTGGGCAGCCAGGGCGCAGGCCTGGCTGGCGTGGCCAGCGTTCAACAACCGGCGCACCTCGGCGACGCGCGAGGTGTCCGATCGTCGCGGGGCGCCATCAGTGTCGGCGCCTGACCTGGACACGCGGTCCCCCCTCTCACTCGCGCGGTAAGCATGATTATGGTGTGCCGGATGCTGTCGAAGGACCCCCGCGGGGCGCCCAATTCACAATTCGGGAATCGATTGTGACCGCTGCGCGCCACCTGTCGGCGGCTGGCGTCGCCTCGCCGCGCGTGGACGCCGAGCTGCTCGCCGCGCACGTGCTGGGCCGCGACCGCGGCGCGCTGCTCACTGCGCCGGGCTTCGACGCTGTGCAGGAGCGGGAGTTCTTTTCTCTGGTACGGCGCAGAGCCGACCACGAGCCGCTGCAGCACCTGGTCGGGTCGGCCGGATTCCATCGTCTGGAGCTGGCCGTCGGGCCCGGGGTGTTCGTGCCGCGCCCGGAGACCGAGCTGCTGGTCGAATGGGGCCTGTCGGCGATCGCGGGCACAGCGCGGCCGCTGGTGGTCGACCTGTGCGCCGGCTCCGGCGCGATCGGCCTGGCGGTGGCGGCCGAGCGACCCGACGCCAGGGTCTACGCCGTCGAGCGCGACCCGGCAGCGCTGCGCTGGCTGTATCGCAACGCCAGCGCCAGGCAGCGGGCCGGTGACTCGCCGACAGCCGTGGCAGCCGGTGACGCCACGGCCCCGCACGTGCTCGCGGGACTCGACGGGCGGGTCGACCTGGTGCTGGCCAATCCGCCGTACGTGCCGACCGGTGTGACGCTGCCCCCCGACGTGGCCGGGCGCGACCCGGGCGAGGCGCTGCACGCCGGCCCGGACGGCCTGGCGGTGATCCGGCCCCTGACGCGCCGGGCGGCGACATTGCTGCGCCGGGGCGGCTGGCTGGGCGTCGAGCACGACGACACCCAGGGCGAGGCGGCCACCCACCTACTGACCACCCAGAACACCTGGACCGAGATAACCGACCACACCGACCTGACAGGCCGCCCAAGATTCACAACAGCCCATCGCACCTAACACCCCTCTGCCACACCCGCCCTCCCGCGCCGCCACACCGTCTTCTCCCGCCATTTGCCGCTAAATGGCGCTCAAACGAGGCCTGGGAGACAGCCAGAAGTCCGCAAACCGTGGCGGTCGCGAGGGCGCGCGGCGTTCGTGAAAGACTGCCGACCGTGAGGCTTTACGACTGTCGTACGCTCTCCGAACGCGACCAGGGGGTCACCGCCGCGGTGGAGGCCGTCAAGCGCGGCGATCTCGTGGTGCTCCCCACCGACACGGTGTACGGGATCGGCGCCGACGCGTTCAACACCTTCGCGGTCCAGTCCCTGCAGCGGGCGAAGGGCCGTGGCTCGGACAAGCCGCCGCCGGTGCTGATCGGCTCTCCCAAGACCCTCGAAGGCCTCGTGCTGACGATGCCGTCGGCGACCCGGGAGCTGATCGCCGCGTTCTGGCCCGGCGCGCTGACCCTGGTGGTGAAGCACGCGCCGAGCCTCACCTGGGATCTCGGCGAGACCGACAACACCGTCGCGGTGCGGATGCCGCTGCACCCCGTGGCCCTGGAGGTGCTGCGCGAGACCGGGCCGATGGCCGTCTCCAGCGCCAACCGCACCGGTGAGCCGCCGGCCGTCGACGCCGAGGACGCGCGGGAGCGGCTCGGCTACGCCGTCTCCATCTACCTGGAGGCCGGCGAGTGCCCCGATCCGGTGCCCAGCACGATCGTGGACCTCACCGAGGACGTGCCGAGGGTGCTGCGCGACGGCGCGGTGCCGCTGGAGAAGCTGAAGGACGTCGTGCCGGACATCCTGGGGGCGCAGGAGTGACGGCCCCGTTCTCGGTGCTGCACGTGTGCGTGGGCAACATCTGTCGCTCCCCGATGATGGAGCGGCTGCTGACGGCCCGGGCGCGCGAGGCGCTGGGCGAGCACGCCGACCGGGTTGACGAGCTGCTGTTCAGCCACAGCACCGGCACCGGCGGCTGGCACGTCGGCGATCTGATGAACCGGCCCGCCGCGCGGCAGCTGCTCGCCCGGGGAGCTGACGCCGACGGGTTCGCCGCCCGGCGACTGGTCGCCGCGCACGTGGACGCCTCGGACCTGATCCTCACCGCGACCACGGAGCAGTCCGCGCACGTGCGGTCCCTGCGCCCGGACGCGGCGCCTCGCACATTCGTGCTGGGCGAGCTGCGCCGGTTCCTGCCTCAGGTGTCGTCGGGCGAGTCGCGAGACACTTCCGGGGCGGCCCCGGGAGGTCTCGCTGGGCTGCCGCCGTTCGCGCCCACCCTGGCCGCGGTGCATGCTCGGGGCGTCACCCTGGTCGAGTTGCTGGACCGGCTCCGCAACGGCGGCGACCCACAGCCGTACGACGACCTGGCGGACCCCTGGGGGATGAGCGAGGCCGTGTTCAGCGAGGTCGCGGACCAGATTGACGCCGCTGTGCGCCCGCTGGCGGACGCGCTGCTGTCCGGACGATCGCCATGGCGACGCTGATGGGGCGACGACCTTGATCGGTGATGCCGGCTGATGGGGTGGCGACTCTGATGGGATGGCGGCTGGAGCACTTGCCGGCGCTCACGCTGGTCTCGGCGGCTCTGGTCGGGCTCGCGGCGCTGGCGGGTGGCCTGGCCCGCGGCGCGGACGGGGGGTTGGGCGCCGCCGGCGGGGTGGGCGTGGTTGCGGTCAGTCACCTGCTCACCACGCTGTTGCTCGCCTGGGCCGACTCGGTGAATCCCAGGCTGGTGCTGCCCCTGGGGCTGATGGCGTACGCGGCGAAGCTCAGCGTCGTCGGATTGCTGTTGTTCGCGGTCTCCAACAGCGGACGGCCGGCTCTGGCGCCGATGGTGGCCGGGGTGGTGGCGGGTGTCGTCGTCTGGACGGCGGCGCACATCTGGTGGGTGATCCGCTGGAGCTCGCGTCAACAGCCAGAGCCTGCCGCCGACGGCGCCGACCACGTCTTCGAACGACCCGAGCCCGAGGATTGAACCCGGAGAGCTGCCTCACAGGCGCGTCGGGTAAGGCGTATGGTGTCTGCTGACTGGCGAATTCGATCAGGCGCCCGCGCACCTCACCCGCGCGAGGGCCCGTTCGCAGGTGTCGATTCTCGGCTGATATCGTTCCCGACGTCATGACCGACGACCCATCTCCACAACCGGACAGGCCCGTGCCTGGCGCTGGTCAAGGCTGGACGGCAATGAGCTATCTGATCGCGGGGATGGCCGTGTGGGGATTCGTCGGTTGGCTGGTCGATCAGTGGCTGGACAGCGGTGGCATCGCCACCGCGGTGGGGATAGTGGTCGGGACCGTGGCGGCGATCTACCTGGTCGCGCGGCGGTTCGGTCCACGGTGAGGCGGCGTGGCGTGATGGAAGGGATGCGATGACCGGGGAGGTGATCGTGCGAGCGGCGGAGATTCCGTTCCCTCCGAGTGTGGAGGATTTTTTCCCGCCCTCGCTGATCGAGGGCACGGGCCCGTGGCTGACGAAGTTCACGCTGCTGCTCTGGGTCGCCGTCGCCTTGATCATCATCTTTTTCGCGGTCGCGTACCGCGACCCGAAGTTGGTGCCAAGCAGGCTGCAGTGGATGGCTGAGTCGGTCTACGGATTCGCCCGGGACAACATCGCCAAGGACATGATCGGTCCTGAGGGGCTGCGTTTCGCGCCCTACCTCGCCACGCTGTTCTGCTTCATCCTGGTGAACAACCTCTTCGGGATCGTCCCGGGCATTCAGATCTCGCCGAACTCGCACATCGCGTTCCCGGCGATCCTCGCGGTGATCAGCTGGGTGCTGTTCGTCTCCGTCGGGATCCGCCACTTCGGCTTTGTGCCCTACTTCAAGAAGAGCTTGATCCTGCCGGCGCCGTGGTTCATTCAGCCGCTGCTGATCCCGATCGAGTTCGTCTCCACATTCCTGGTACGCCCGTTCACGCTCGCGGTGCGGCTCTTCGCGAACATGTTCGCCGGCCACGTCATCCTGCTGGTCTTCACCCTCGGCGGCTTCGCGCTGCTCAACGCCGATGCGCTGCTGGCGCCGGTGTCAGTGCTGTCGTGGGTGTTGGCGATCCTGCTGACCGGGCTGGAGGCACTGGTGGCGCTGCTGCAGGCGTTCATCTTCACCGTTCTGACATCCAGCTACGTGCAGGGCGCCCTGGCAGAAGAACACTGAATCGTCCCCAACGACCCATCGGCGCGTGAAGGCCACGCGCGATAACCACGAGGAGCTCAGCAATGAACATCGCTGCAGTCAGCGGCAGCCTCAACGCGCTTGCGATCGGCGCGGCCGCGATCGGCCCCGGCGTCGGCATCGGCCTGGTGTTCGCCGCCTACATCCAGTCGACCGCTCGGCAGCCTGAGTCGGCACGGATGACTCAGCCGTTCATGTGGCTGGGCTTCGCGCTGATCGAGGCGCTCGCGCTGTTCGGCATCGCGTTCAGTTTCGTCTTCGATTAGACCTCACTCCGACCAGGCCGCACTTTCGAAGGGGAGGTTGGCATGCGATATCTCGCCCAGGAGGCTGAGCACAACCCGCTGCTGCCGATATGGCAGGAGGTCGTGGTTGGCCTCATCGCGTTCGGGCTGCTCTGTTTTGTGCTGATGAAGTATGTCTTCCCCCGGATGGAGGAGACGTACCGGCAGCGGGTCGAGGCGATCGAGGGCGGCATCAAGAAAGCCGAGGACGCTCAGGCCGAGGCGAACCGGATGCTGGAGCAGTACCGGCAGCAGCTCACCGAAGCCAGGGGCGAGGCCGCCCGGATTCGGGACGAGGCGCGCGCCGAGGCGATCGCGAGCCGGGACGAGATCCTGGCTCGCACCGCTGAGGAGCGGGATCGGATCATCGCCTCGGGCCGGGAGCAGTTGACGCAGGAGCGGGAGACTCTGGTGCGTCAGCTGCGCGGCGAGATGGGCGCCCTCGCGGTGGATCTGTCCAGCCGGATCGTGGGTGAGTCGCTGGCGGACGAAGCCCGTCGCAGCGGCACGGTGGACCGGTTCCTCGCCGAGCTCGAGGCCGAGCCGGCGACAGGGGCGCGCTGATGCACTCCGCAAGCCGGGATTCGTACGCCGCAGCCCGGGAGCGGCTCGACGAGCAGGCGCGGGGAGCCCAGCCCGAGGCGATCACGCAGCTCGCCGGCGACCTGCTGGCCCTGGCGGGGCTGCTCAGCGCCGAGCCCCGCCTTCGGCGTGCCCTCTCAGACCCGGGTCGCGCCGGTGAGGATCGGGCGCAGCTGATGACCTCGGTGCTCGGCGACCGGCTCTCCGCCCAGGCGCGCGAGCTGGCGGCGGTGCTGGCCGGCGGTCGCTGGTCGGCCGCGGTCGACCTGCTCGACGCCGCCGAGCAGCTCGGGGTGGAGGCGCTGTTGGCCAGCGCCGAATCCGCGGGCACGCTGGGTGAGGTGGAGGACGCGCTGTTCCGGTTCGGCCAGGTCGCCGATGGCGACCCACGCCTGGCCGCGGTGCTCGGCGACAGCTCGGCGGCTCCGGCGCGGCGTCGGGAGCTGGTGCGGAGCCTGCTCGCCGACAAGGTCGACGCGGTGACGACGCGGCTCGCGGAGCTGTCGGTGGAGGGCTTCGGCGGCCGCAACTTCAGCACCTCGCTGGCGCGGCTGGTCGAGCTCGCCGCCCACCGGCGGGAACGGCGGGTAGCGTACGTGACAACGGCCGCGCCGCTCTCTCCCGAGCAGGAGGAGCGGTTGGCCGACAATCTGGGCCGGATCTATGGCGGGATGATCTCGCTGAAGGTGTCCGTGCGGCCCGACGTGCTCGGTGGGATCAGCGTCCAGATCGGCGACGATCTGTACGACGGCACCATCCTGCGGCGGTTGAGCCAGGCGCGCGGGGCGTTGGCTGTCCGTAACAGATAACCGACTTCAAGCCCGCCGGGTCACGTCAGACCGGCGGGGGCACACCACATAGACGACTGACATACGAGCAAGGGACGAGGACTGCGACGATGGCCGAGCTGACCATCTCCTCGGAGGAGATCCGGGGCGCGCTTGAGCGTTACGTCTCCTCCTACACGCCGGAGACTTCCCGCGAGGAGGTCGGGATCGTCACCGTGGCCGGTGACGGTATCGCCAAGGTCGAGGGGCTGCCCTCCACCATGGCCAACGAGCTGCTGGAGTTCGAGGACGGCACGCTCGGCATCGCGCTGAACCTGGACGTCCGCGAGATCGGCGTGGTCGTCCTGGGCGACTTCGCCGGCATCGAGGAGGGCCAGAAGGTCAAGCGGACCGGCCGGGTGCTCTCGGTGCCGGTCGGCGACGAGTTCCTCGGCCGGGTGGTGGATCCGCTGGCCCGCCCGATCGACGGTCGCGGGGACATCGCCGAGGAGGCGTACCGGGAACTGGAGCTGCAGGCTCCCTCGGTGGTGCAGCGCAAGAGCGTGCACGAGCCGCTGCAGACCGGCATCAAGGCCATCGACTCGATGACTCCGATCGGCCGGGGCCAGCGGCAGCTGATCATCGGCGACCGGCAGACCGGCAAGACCACGGTCGCCGTCGACACGATCATCAACCAGAAGGAGTACTGGGAGACCGGGGACCCGGCCAAGCAGGTGCGCTGCATCTACGTGGCGATCGGGCAGAAGGCCTCCACCATCGCCTCGGTGAAGGGTCAGCTGGAGGCCGCCGGCGCGATGGCGTACACCACCATCGTCGCGGCGCCCGCCTCCGATCCGGCCGGCTACAAGTTCATCGCGCCGTACACCGGCTCGTCGATCGGCCAGCACTGGATGTACGCCGGCAAGCATGTCCTGATCATCTTCGACGACCTGTCCAAGCAGGCCGAGGCGTACCGCGCGGTGTCACTGCTGCTGCGCCGGCCGCCGGGCCGCGAGGCGTACCCGGGTGACGTGTTCTACCTGCACTCCCGGCTGCTGGAGCGCTGCGCCAAGCTCTCCGACGAGATGGGCGGCGGCTCGATGACCGGCCTGCCGATCATCGAGACCAAGGCGGGTGACATCTCGGCGTACATCCCGACCAACGTCATCTCGATCACCGACGGCCAGATCTACCTGGTGACCGACCTGTTCCACTCGGGTGTGCGTCCGGCGATCCACGTCGGCACCTCGGTGTCCCGGGTGGGTGGCGCCGCGCAGGTCAAGGCGATGAAGCAGGTCGCCGGCCGGCTCAAGCTCGACCTGGCCCAGTTCCGCGAGCTGGAGGCGTTCGCCGCCTTCGCCTCCGACCTGGACAAAGCCTCCCGGGCTCAGTTGGACCGGGGCTCGCGCCTCACCGAGCTGCTCAAGCAGCCGGAGGGCTCGCCGTACCCGGTGCAGGAGCAGGTGGTCTCCATCTGGGCCGGCGCCACGGGCAAGCTGGACGACGTCCCGGTGGGCGAGATCCGGCGCTTCGAGCAGGAGTTCCTGGCGTATCTGCGGCACTCGCACGACAGTCTGCTCAGCGAGATCGCGGCCTCTGGAAAGCTCTCCGACGACTCGGCGTCGGCGCTGGAGAGTGCGCTGACCCACTTCAAGCAGATGTTCCTGGCCGACGAGGGCAAGATCCGCCTCAACGAGCCGGAGGCGGAGGCGATGGAGGCCGAAAAGGAAGCCAAGGAGAAGGTACGCCGCGTCAAGCCCGCTCCGCCGAAGAAGTAGCAGAGGGCAGCCGTGGGAGCAAAGATTCGAGTTCTTCGTCGGCGGATTGCCTCGACCCGCTCGATCAAGAAGATCACCAAGGCGCAGGAGCTGATCGCGACCAGTCGCATCGGCAAGGCGCAGGCTCGCGTGGAGGCCTCCAAGCCGTACGCCGAGGCGGTCACCAACGTGCTGACCGCCCTCGCGTCCACCGCCAACCTCGACCATCCGCTGCTGCAGGCGCGCGAGACAGTGCGCCGGGCCGCGGTGCTGGTCGTCACCAGCGACCGCGGCATGTGCGGCGGCTACAACGCCAACGTGTTGCGCACGGCCGAGGAGCTGATCGCCCGGCTGCGGGAGGACGGCAAGGACCCGGTGCTGTACGTGATCGGCCGCAAGGGCCTGAGGTACTACCGGTTCCGGGAGCGGGCGATCGAGGAGAACTGGACCGGCTTCTCCGAGCAGCCCGGGTTCGTCAATGCCCGCGAGGCCGGTGACACTCTGCTCACCGCGCTGGAGCACGGCGCCGACGACACCGAGGAAGGCGCCGGCGAGGACGGCATCCTCGGCATCGACGAGCTGCACGTCGTGTACACGCAGTTCAAGTCGATGATGAGCCAGGTGGCGGTGGCCCGGCAGGTCGCGCCGATGGAGGTCGAAGAGGTCGAGGTGGAAGAGACCGGGCTGCTCCCGGCGTACGAGTTCGAGCCCGAGGCCGAGGAGTTGCTGGCGGCGCTGCTCCCGCGTTACATCAACACCCGGATCTACGCGGCGCTGCTGGACGCCGCGGCGAGCGAGTCGGCGGCGCGGCGGCGGGCGATGAAGAGCGCCACGGACAACGCCGAGGAGATGATCGGAGACCTTTCGCGTGAGATGAACGCGGCGCGGCAGGCCGCGATCACCCAGGAGATCAGCGAGATTGTCGGTGGCGCGGACGCGCTGGCTGCGGCAGGAAGTGAGCAGTGATGACTACCGCTATAGACAACACGACGAAGGCCGCTGTGGGCCGCGTGGTCCGAGTGATCGGCGCCGTGGTCGACGTGGAGTTCCCGCGTGACGCGATGCCCGGCATCTTCAACGCGCTGAAGGTCGACATCGAGCTCGCCGGCGGCAAGCAGACCATCACCTTGGAGGTGGCGCAGCACCTCGGCGACAACATGGTGCGCGCGATCTCGATGCGCCCCACGGACGGCCTGGTGCGCGGCGCCGAGGTGCGCGACACCGGGGAGCCGATCTCGGTGCCGGTGGGCGAGGTCACCAAGGGCCACGTGTTCAACGTGATCGGCGAGTGCCTCAACCTGAAAGAGGGCGAGAAGCTCGACGTCAAGGAGCGTTGGGGGATCCACCGCAAGGCGCCGGCCTTCGCCGACCTGGAGCCCAAGACCGAGATGCTGGAGACCGGCATCAAGGTGCTCGACCTGCTCACCCCGTACGTGAAGGGTGGCAAGATCGGCCTGTTCGGCGGCGCGGGCGTGGGCAAGACCGTGCTGATCCAGGAGATGATCATCCGGGTCGCCCAGGAGTTCGGCGGCACCTCGGTGTTCGCGGGGGTCGGCGAGCGTACCCGTGAGGGCAACGACCTGATCCACGAGATGACCGGGATCGACGTGCTCAAGCAGACCGCGCTCGTGTTCGGTCAGATGGACGAGCCGCCGGGCACCCGGCTCCGGGTGGCGCTGTCCGCGCTGACCATGGCGGAGTACTTCCGGGACGTGCAGAACCAGGAAGTGCTGCTGTTCATCGACAACATCTTCCGGTTCACCCAGGCCGGCTCCGAGGTGTCCACCCTGCTGGGCCGGATGCCGTCGGCGGTGGGTTACCAGCCGACCCTGGCCGACGAGATGGGTGAGCTGCAGGAGCGGATCACCTCGGTGCGGGGCAGGGCGATCACCTCGCTGCAGGCGATCTACGTGCCCGCCGACGACTACACCGACCCCGCGCCGGCCACCACCTTCGCCCACCTGGACGCGACCACCAACCTGGAGCGGTCGATCTCCGACAAGGGCATCTACCCGGCCGTGGACCCGCTGGCGTCCACCTCCCGGATTCTCGCCGCGCAGTACGTGGGCGAGGAGCACTACCGGGTGGCGCAGCAGGTCAAGCAGATCCTGCAGAAGTACAAGGACCTGCAGGACATCATCGCCATCCTCGGTCTGGACGAGCTGTCCGAAGAGGACAAGGTGACGGTGAACCGGGCCCGCCGGATCGAGCGGTTCCTGTCCCAGAACACCTTCGCCGCGAAGGCGTTCACGGGCATGGACGGCTCGTTCGTGCCGGTCAAGGAGACGGTCGAGGCGTTCAAGAAGCTCAGCGAGGGCGAGTACGACCACTTCCCCGAGCAGGCCTTCTTCATGTGCGGTGGCCTGGAGGACCTCG